>NZ_SMMH01000032.1 GCF_004634215.1 Deinococcus fonticola
CTTGCGCAGCGGGACCGCGCTGAGAACGTACTGTAGGATAGCCATTAGACCCATTGGAAGCGGTGTGTTCACAGCCCCATTTTCGGTGGGTCTTTCTTTGTGACCTCAAAACTGCACGAACCATTGGAAGTTGTAGCCTTCAACTTCAAACGTCATAACCACTTTGCGTTGCGACATCGGCATGGCCCTTAGGAACCCTGAATTTTCGGGGCATATCGAGAGGTATCTACTGCTTTGGTTTACTCAGTGCCCTTCAACATCACTCACCCTTGCGGGTGCACGGCGCGGTAGCACACCGGTCAGCCAGATCCAATCAAGGCCTGGTGACCGGGGTGCTCTAAAGGAGATGCTGTGCCACATCAACCTAAGTCGTCCCGACTTCATGCCTACATACTCGGCCCACCATACCGAGCGGTCGGTCCGGATCGTGACACGCTACGAAGTGTCCTACTACTGCCCTCGGCTAGAGACACCCTGATCAGGATGCTGGGGCCACCATCCCCGATTCGGGCCGGTCTGCTGTTCGGAAAGATCAGTGGAGATCAGTTGGTGATCCATCATGCGGTGCCTGGAGGTCACCGTTCCCCACCGACTTACCTCCCCCCTTTCCAGTTCGAACCCGACTATGCCTTGGGCTGGGCTGATGCTCTGGCTGAACTCAACCCGTCCTTGGAATGGGTAGGCATGTGGGTCGCCAGACCGGAGCGCATCCTCACCGATGATGAGATAGATATTTTTTGGGCCAGTCAAGCCGCGGAGGTGGGACTGTTGGATCCTGACTCGACACTGCTCATTGCGAACTGGTCGGAGGGAGAACTGGAGTTGCAGGGTTGGACGGTTCTGGATGGCGACCTTGCCGGACTACCGGTGCACTGGCCGGGGACGGAAAAGATTCTCAACCACTGAATGCTGGGCTGACACCCGAGGGGGTCAGCCTTTTTTGTTGATGTCTTAGTCAGGCTGCACCGATGTCAGGTAAGGTCGTAGGTCGGCCATCACTTCAGTGAATTGCCCTGGCGTTTCGAGACCCGTCCGTCTGAGGTACTGAGCGACCACTTCCGTTGCATTTCAGGATCAGCCGCGAAGTCTCCGCTCAGCACTTCAGTGGCGGGCGGTGTGTTGCGGTTGCTGAAAGACCGGGTCACGGCCCGCTTCAGGGTTCCAGGGTCGAGCGTCTCCCGCCGGGTGATGATCCACAGATCGTAGACGTCCTTCATGCGGGTAGTGACCAGACCCAGTTCACACAGCGCCGCGAACTTTTCGGCGACCACCGTTTCCAGCGGGTACACCCGCACGTTCACCGCCTCGGTCACCAGCATGGGCGGGAAGGCCAGAGTAAAAGATGCCGGGGTGATCACGTTCCCGAACGACACGTCGATGGGCAGGGTCTGCCGTGCGCGGCCCACCGTGGTGGCGACCTATGCGGCTAGTACTCGCTTTCGATCTGCATCTCTCTGGTGGTGATCTCCGCCGGGTCGAAGCTCAGACCGTCCGGGAAGTCCTGCGTGACGATCTCGGTCAGGGCTTCGCGGATTCCCTCCGGGGTGTTGGGCAGGTGACGGGCGGCGAGGTCGAGATCCTGCGTGGGCCTAGCGGCTGTGTAATACCGAGTGTAGAGACTTATGCCACCTTGACCACAAAATCTTCGGAGTGGAAGCTGCGGTCGAGTCGGGCCAGGAAACCCTGCTGGGTGTAGAGGAGCAGCATGGTGTCCACCGGCAATCCCTGTTGCCGGGCGATGTTCCGCAACCGGGCCAGCAGGCTCACCGAGGGGTCAGCGGACTTCGTCATGGGTGAGTACCTCCAGATCGCGGCGCAGTTCATCCTCCACCCGGTCGATGCGGGCTATTCGCAGGAGTTCAGGGAGGTTTCGGTCAGGTCGGGCGAGGTAGTTGGCCAGTCCTTCGAGGTAAGGCTGCCGCCCCAGCTTCCCGGACAGTCGCAGCAGGTCGGCGATGGTCTTCTCGGGAGAATAGGCAGTGAAGGTCAGTGGGGGTTGACCAAAGCTGACGGTTCCTGCTTCGTAGACCTCGGGCGGATACCAGTAGACCTGCACAGGGGGATAGGTCAGGTCGGGCATGGCGCGGTTGGTGGGGATGGCGACCTGAATCCGAGTGGGGCGGGTGGTGGTCAGACCATGCAGGTCGAGGGCTGTCATCAGAGTGGGTCGGGCATAGGGAACTCGGAGTTGCAGTTCGATCAGGTCGGCGTGTTCGGGAAGGTCAGCACCGGTGTGGCGGTACACACCGCGTTGTACCTGTTCGACCTCCCCGGCTTCGATCATGCGACCGATAACCTTGAGGTCGATCCCCTCTGCCCTGACCTGCGAACTGGTGAGATAACTACCCTGCTGGGCAAAGCGGGTTCGCAGGAGTTCGGTCTGGGAAACGGATGTCTCCATCTCTAGGAGGATGGCAAGATTTTCCTAGAGATGGAGACATAGGAGCAGAGGAACTTACATACGGTTGACCAGCCAGGCCGAACCGACCCATACCAGACCGACGAAAATCAGCAGGCGGCTGATCACCAGGATGATCCTCTCCCCAGCCTGAGTTCCCATGGCCTTGCCATAGCTGCTGAACGTTTCCAGCCCGGACTGGTTGCGACGCTTGAAGGCTCTGTTGCCCAACCAGAACTGCAACACTGCACCGACGACGACCATCAGAATGCCGATGGTCATGATCAGTTACCGAACTTCACGTTGGGCTTGCCGACGTCCTGCGTCCAGATCAAGCTGTTCACAAAATCGACGGTCAACTTCCGCCAGCCGGTGGTAGCACTGTAGTCAGCCGCGTAATACAGCACCAAGGTTTTGGGATCCAGTGCGCGGTTGAACACCTTCTTCAGGCCCTCCTCGTTGCCACCGTAACGCAGTGGCAGCAGGGTCGAGGACTTGGTATCCAGCAGGAAAACTCCCGCCTTTCCCTCACTGGCGACACCGTCGAAGTAGATCTCCCTCATGATCTTCTCGCCAGCCTTCAGACCTGTCCTGCTGAGCAGGTGTAGGGAAACGGTGTGCGGAACGAGCCTGCCATCCTCACGAACCGTGGAGGCCAGCGGATATTCGATATTGATCGTCTTCATCAGGCTGGCCTGCTCGATCCCGAAATGGGCTGTCGCATCCGTCAAACTTCCCTGCAGAGTCGGGTCGGCGGCCAGCTTGCTGAAATCGGTGTATAGGACGCCATCCTTGCAGTAAAACCTCAGCGGCCCATACCACGCATTGATCAGGGTGGCAGTTCCGGTGATCTGAAGTGCCTTGCTGGCCACGATGGCCTTACTGCCAGCAGGGTCTTCCTCGTATGTATCCATCTTGACTTCTTTCCAGGCCTTTACCACGGGGATACCGCTTTTCTTGCATTCCATCTCAAGCGTTCCAGTCTGTTTGCCTGCCGGAAAGCCCACATCGACAGTGTAGTTGGCGACCAGGCGCTGGTTTTCAGGAGAGATGTCCAGGGCAAAAACGTTCACTTTGGGCGCACTCTGCGCCGAGGCCATACCGCAGAGAAAGGCGAGAGTCGTCAGTCGTCGTTTCATAAAACCTCCGAAGTAATTCTGCTCATGGCGTATTATACCAAGAATGATACTCCTAAGATTCACTGTACCAAAACACACAGCCTGGCAGACCCTAGGGAATGCCTACCTCCAAGCGCCCTGCCAGCGATGCCCGCAAAGTCTTCGGAATAAGACTGCGAGAGGCGAGGTGGGAACGAGACTTGACCTTGGAGGACGTCGCCGAAAAGGCGGACATGAACTGGTCGTACATCGCCCAGGTAGAACGCGGGGAGCGCAACGTCAGCATCGACAACCTGGCAGCACTGGCGGACGCGGTGGATATGGCCCTGCCGGATCTTCTTCAGCCCTTACCAGCAGGCACGGATGACCAGAAAACGCAAGCAGTATCGAAAAAGAAAAAACAGACAAACGGGTAGGTACGCCCTCGCCCACAGGATGCTGGCCGCAGAATTCCTCGGACGCCCACTGCTCGCGGGTGAGATCGTCCATCACCGCGACGGGGACAGCACCAACAACACCCGAGAAAATCTGCTGGTGCTACCCAGCCAGGCCTGCCACGCGCATATCGAAGCCGTATTGCGAAGGGAACAACGAGGGCAGCCCTTCCTGTTCCCGGAACTCCTGCGAGGTGTCCGACGCGAAGCCAGCGGCACGCTGTTCGACAATGTGCTGCCCTGAGGAAGAACCCTCACCCAATTGGGTTTCTCCGTAGCGATTCAAACGAATCCAAGGAGAAATCATGTCCGACTACCCACATCTCAACCTCAACCAACTCACCGCCATCGCAGACCGCGAGACGGTCATGCTCACCGGCCTCTACTCCCGGCACCCCGACCAAGTTGTACTGACCCAGGGAGACCAGCGGCTGCCATTGCTGGACTTGCCGTTCTCCTGGTTGCCGCCGCAAGGCTGTACTGTCCGCATCTGGGGTGAACTGCTGCAAGGCAAGCCGCGCCGTCTGCTGGTTCACGATGCCTGCCACGCCAGCGCCCCTACACCGGAACCACGTCGCACACCCACGCTGCGTGCCGGTATGCCCGTCACGCTCACGGTGCATGTCAACAATGTCGGTGACGAGCAGGTCGCCCGAACCGCCGACCGTCATATGTTCAATTTGATCGGTGACGAACTGGACGAAAGGAAGTACCTCCTGTCAGGCGAACTGATCACCCTGAATCCACCGACGCTCGTGGTGCTTCAGGCCATTCCCATACTCCAGAGCACTCCCACCGAAGTGAAACGATGATTCCTTCCCTCTTGCCGATCTACGCTGCCCTACACTGTGTCATGTTCCGCACAAGGCTCGAAGAAGCAGCGACCTGGCTCAGGAGTCAAGACGTGCAGAGTGCGCTGTACATCCTGGCGGATCAGTACCTAAAAGGCTCCAGGCCCAGGAAAAGAGCAGGCGGCTAAGGGGTCAGCGCGGTCTGGTCATGTCGAAGCAGTAACCGTTTCCCATTCCACGCCCCCGCACGACCTCGCCCTTGACCCTCCCGTCCGGACTGCGGTAGATCGCACGTTCGACCGGCAGTTTTCCATCCTGCGAATAGAACCACGAGACGATAGTGGGGCAGTCCATGGTGATGGCGGCGTAATAGTAGGCCGCTGGTTTCCGGAAGGGTATACGCTCCCACCGCAACTTCGAGTCGACCTGCGCCGCCAGTTTCTGCGGCAGGATCCCATAGTGGCGGGTTCGCTGACGCAGGGTGCCCGGCAACGACCGGCCCACCATGCTCATGGTGATGTGCTGCTCCAGCCCACGCTTCTGCCAGAACCAGCGGACACCGGCGAACTCCCTCAGGTCTGCCTGGACGGAGAATCCTCCATCACGCCACAGTTCCTTCTGTTGACGCTTCCAGTTCCAGGAACCGATGAACGAGGAACCCAGGATCAGGAAGAGGACACCGAACCCGAGGATCGGCATCAGGAAACAACCCTTCCCTGGAAGGATCGGCACCCTAGCCGCCCAGTAGTAGTGCATGGGCCGGATGGGGTGTTTCAGCCGGTGCCTGAGATCGTTCGGATCCACGACAGAAGTCTGACATGCGAGGTGGACACCGACTGCCGAACAGACGGAGAAAGCCGTCCCTATCGAAATATTCGCAGGGACAAAAACGCAGTCTCGCCCACTGTATAAGACTCTCGTCCCGTCCCTATGTCCCCGCCCTCAAGGTCTGACATAGACCGACCGGAGCGCAAACGAAACAGTTGGCCACAAAACGGGCCTTCACTACTGTCGACCTATGGTGCCCAAACGCAAGAAAGCAAAAAATACACAGGCGAACGCTCGCCAGAAGCCTTCCGGTCAGTGGGAAGTGTCGAGGTCTCTGAAAGACATCGGCAAGCGAATTTACGCGACCGCCCCGACCGAAGCCAAAGCCCGAAAACTGCTCGACCTCAAGATCGCGGCCATTCGGAAAGGCGACGCGGTGGCCACTCGACCGGACGTCACCTTCCATGCTTTCGCGGAAAGGGTGATTCAGGATCGTGAAGGTCTGGGTCGGCGCACCAGAGACCTCTACACCACGATTCTGCGGCTGTACCTCAAGCCGCTCCACAACCTGAAACTCGACGAGATCAAACCTGAAACGCTCCGCAGTCTCTATGCCAGGCTGCGACGCGACGACTACTCCGATACGGTGCGGCGGCATTGCCACGTCCTGGTCAGGATGGTGCTGGAGACAGCCAGAGAGGACGGAAAGATCGCCAAGAACCCGGCAGCGGTACGTGGCATCAGGCCCAAACCCGAGCGCGGTGACGACAACCCGGTTCCACTGGCCTACACCCGCAGTCAGGTCGAACTTCTGCTGCGGGCCGTACCGGAGATCACGCACGGTGAAATCATCGAATTCCTCCTGCGAACCGGGATGCGCCGGGGAGAAGCGCTGGCCCTGAAGTGGGAGGCCGTGGATATGGTCGGCGCGACGGCTGAAGTGAGGGCGACCAGATCCATGACCCTCGGCACCATCTACGAGGGGTCACCGAAAACACCACAGTCGAGACGCAAGGTTCCACTCTCACCTGAGACGCTGCGGCTTCTCCGCGACTTGAAAGCGAAGAACCGGGAACGGCAGGCCGCCCTCTATCCCGACGAACCGCAGTCGCCATACGTGTTCCCACTGGTGAACGGTAAACCGCCGCGACCCGACAACGTGCGCCGCACCCTGCGGCAAATCGTGGATCGTGCCAACGAGTCGCTACTGGAGGAAGCCAAACGCCGGGCTGCCGAAACGGGGGCAACAGTCGAGAAGACAGACGCCATTCCCCTGCTGAAGATGCAGGTGTACCTGCACGTCTTCAAGCAGGACACGACCATGCCGAACCTCGAACTCGATATGAAGCCGGATCCGGAAGAGGACGACAGCGAGGAGGAGAATGCGGACGGCAGCCTCTCTTGACCAGCGGAATCTACATCGTCCTGGAAAGGGTTCACAAACCGCATCCGAAGTCGCCGGGAAAAATTGTGGCTGTATTGTGGCTGGAGCTTCCAGTAGCGTATTCCGTAGACCAGCCACAATAGCGAAACCCCGCGCCTGGCGGGGTTTTTTCTGGTGGGCGGTGAGGGATTTGAACCCCCGACCCGTCGCTTGTAAGGCGAAAGCTCTACCGCTGAGCTAACCGCCCACGCGAACGCGCATGATACTGGCCCGCGTCCTACAGATCAAGGGGTGGAAAGCGTACGCCGCCCAGCAGGCGGTTGAGGTGCGAGGCGTAATTCATGAGGTGGCCGTCCGCGCCGGCGGGGGCGACCATCAGGACGCCGCCCGGTTTCCCGCCGGGGTAGGTGGGCAGGGCCATGCTGGGGTAACCCGCGCGGGCAGCCAGCCAGTAGGAGTGGATACCGGGGAAAATCACGGCGTCCAGGCCCGTGCTGAACAGTTCGTCGAAGCCCCCCTCGCGGGTCACGCGCAGGTCACGGGCGCGGGCGCGGGTGTAGGCCTGTTCACTGGCGTCCCCCCGGGTGCCTTCGGCGGCGTGCAGCAGGGTCTGGCCGTAGCGCAGGCACTCTTCGGGGCGCTCGTCGTTTCCGGCGATGACTTCGGCGAGGGTGCGCGGGCCACGTTGCACGCTCTTCAGGTAGGCGTTCAGGTCGCCTTTGAATTCGTACAGCAGGACTTCCAGTGACCAGCCCAGGCCCTGCAGATGGGCGCGGCTGGGGAAGGACACGTCGCGGACGGTCGCGCCACCTTGCGTCAGCGCGTCCCGCACCTGCCGAACCGCCTGGCTTTCCTCGTCGGTGACGTGCGCTTCATCGGTCATGATGCCGATGGTCGCGCCCCCGAGTTGCTCGGGGCGCAGTATAAAACTGGGCACGGGGCGCTCGCGTGTTACGGCGTCGGCGGCGTCCGGCCCGGCAATCACGGACATGATCAGGGCGGCGTCCCGCACCGTGCGGGTGATCGGCCCGGCGGTGTCCTGACTGTGGCTGATAGGAATGATGCCGGTGCGCGGCACCAGGCCCAGGGTGGGTTTCAGGCCGATGACGCCGTTCTGGTGCGCGGGGCTGACGATACTGCCGCTCGTCTCGGTGCCGATGGCGGCGGCGCACAGACGGGCCGCCGCGCCCACGCCGCTGCCCGAACTGCTGCCGCCAGCGTCGAGTTCTTCCCCCCAGGGGTTGATGGTGGCGCCGCCCAGGGACGAGTAGCCGTTGCGCATGCCGAGCGTCATGAAGTTGGCCCATTCGGTCATGTTGGCCTTGCCCAGAATGACCGCGCCCGTTGCCCGCAGCCGGGCCACGACCGGCGCATCCTGCGCGGGCAGGTGGTCTTTCATCAGGGTGCTGCCTGCCGTGGTAGGCAGCCCGGCCACGTCGATGTTGTCCTTGATCAGCATGGGCACGCCGTGCAGCGGGCCGCGCTGCTCCGGCGGCAAAGCGTCCAGGCGGGCGGCGTCCGGCATGGCCTGCGGGTTCAGCGTGATCACCGCGTGAAGCTGCGGGTTCAGGCGCTCGATCCGGCGCAGGTACAGGCCCACCACCTCGTGGCAGGTCAGGTCACCGCGTTGCAGGGCCGCCGTCAGGGCGCAGGCATCCAGATCGAGAATGGGGTCGGACATGCTGGAAATCCTAGAGCATTTGACAGAATTCCGGCCTCCGGAGGACACCCCGAATGCCTTCATTCGGCCCGATGCTCTCTCCAAATTCATTCACTTCGTTCGGACAACGAATGGCAGAACGACACGGCCATTCTCATGTCTCTTACGTCAAATGATTTAGATCAATTTCGGCCGGGCAACAGGGCGCCGGCCACCTGTGCGCTAGGGTAAAAGCCATGACCGCCGACGCCTCCCCCACCGTCGCCTTTCAGGGCAATTCCGGAAGTTACGGCGAGATAGCGGCCCTGAACGCCATGTCCACCCCGCCGGGCACCACGGTCAACACCCTCGGTTACCCCACCTTTCACGAATTGCTACGGGCCATCGAGAACGGGGAAGCGGAGTACGGCGTGCTGCCGGTCGAGAACAGCCTGATGGGGGCCATTCACCAGGCCATCGACCTGCTCAGCGACACCGAACTGCACGTCATCGGCGAGGTGGTGGTGCGCGTCAGTCACTGCCTGATGGCCCTGCCCGGTGTGGAGTTACGCGACATCAGGCGCGTGCTGAGCCAGCAACCTGCGCTCGATCAATGCACGAACCTGATCAAGGAGTACGGCTGGCACCCCGTCGCCAAGCACGACACCGCCGGCAGCGCCAAGGACATTCAGGAGCGCGGCGCCCGTGACGAGGCAGCCATTGCCAGCCGCCGCGCCGCCGAGCTGTATGGCCTGAACATCCTGAAAGAGGAAGTCGAGGACGAAGCCTTCAACTACACGCGCTTCATGGTGCTCTCGCGCCACGAACCCCTGCCCAGCGACGCGCCGCACAAGACCAGCCTGGTGTTCGCCGTGCGGCACACGCCGGGGTTCCTGGTGGAGACCCTCAGCGAACTGCGCGGCCTGAACCTCTCGCGCATCGAGAGCCGTCCGCGGCGCGACCGGGCCTGGAGTTACCTGATGTACATCGACCTGGAAGGCAAGGCCAGCGACCCGCAGGTGGCCCTGGCGCTGGCCGGGGTGCTGCGCAAGGCCAGTTACGCCAAGATCATCGGCAGTTACCCCATGGCGCTGGCTCCTGTGGAGTAAACGGCGGGGGAGGTAGGAAAAACAGGCGCCAGTGAGAGCAAAAGCGTCTATTGTTCCACCCACCACGGCACACTCACCACTCCCCGCGCATGGAGTGCGCTATTCTCGCGGGCAGTATGGAACGTACTTTTGCCATGATTAAACCCGACGGCGTGCGCCGTGGCCTGACCCCCGAGATTCTTGCCCGGATTCACCGCAAAGGTTACCGCGTGGTGGGCCTCAAGCAGATGGTCATTCCCCGTGAAGTGGCGCAGGCGCACTACGGCGAGCACAAGGAGCGCCCGTTCTTCGGTGAACTGGTGGACTTCATCACGGGTGGCCCGGTGGTCGCCATTGCGCTGGAAGGCGAGAACGCCATTACCGGCTGGCGGGCCATGATGGGCGCCACCAACCCCGCCAACGCCGCCCCCGGCACCATTCGCGCCGACTTCGCCACGACGACGGGCGAGAACGTGACTCACGGCAGCGACAGCCCCGAGAGCGCCGAGCGTGAACTGGGCCTGTTCTTCAAGGAAGACGAACTGCTGAAGTAAATCCCGCTGTTCCCGCGCCCCGTCCGGTTCGCCTGGCGGGGCGTTTTTTGCTGGGGTGTCATGCCGCTCGGTGACACCCTGGCCCTGACCTGTTACCCTTTGGCGCGGCCCGTGACCTGTCGAGTTGCCAAGGCCCGGAGGAACCACCCATGAATGCACCCGTGTCCCCCACCGCGCTGGGCAAACCCGCCCTGACGCCCACTCTGCTGATCATTCTGTACGCACTGAGCATCCTGCTGGCGAACATCACGCTGAACAAGTTCATTCCCCTGCCCGTGTTCGGGCTCCTGAGCGTGGGGACTATTTTCTTCGCGGCGGTGTTCACGCTGCGTGACCGGATTCACCGGGCCGGCGGCCTTAAGGCCGTTTACATCGCCATTGCGCTGGCCCTGCTGGTGAACACTGTGGCGGCGGCCCTGTTGCACACGCCCCTGCGCTTTATCGGGGCTTCGTTCCTCGCCATTCTGGTGGGCGAACTGGCCGATACGGCGGTGTACCAGCGCCTCATCCACCGCAGCTGGTGGACGCGGGTGCTGACCAGCAACGCCGTCAGCGTTCCGCTGGATTCCGTTCTGTTCACGCTGCTGGCCTTTTACGGCGACATGAGCACGCGCGACATCCTGCAGATCATCTTCGCGGACATTGTGGCGAAGTACGTCATCGCGGCGCTGTTCGCTTTCCGGGCACGCCACGCCGCCGCGCAGGCCGCTTGACAGGCCGCATGAGCGCCCCTGCCCTGAGCGATCAGGCACCCCTGCTCAAGACCATTGCCAACGCCCGCCCGGACGTGGACACCGTAGTGGAGCATGTGCTGTTCCTGCCGGAACTGTGCCCTGCCACCCTGAACCCCAGACCCGGCAGCACCCTGACCCTGCGTTACCAGGCGGGCGAACTGCTGCTGGAGCTGTTCAGCCTCGACACCTACATGGACGCTTTCATCGGTCACCCGGTCGTGCGCGACATGGAGTTCTTCGTGCAGACCGTCGCGCTCGACGCCGCCAGCGCCCTGGGGGGCGAGGTCACCGCAGTCGCTGACGTGACCTTCAACCGCCTGCGTCAAGGCCAGCGCATCACAGTCAGGGCCACGCCAACCCATTAAGGTGGGGCATGAACTTCAACCGTTTCCTGAGTGGTTTGTCGCGGCGCATCAAGGGGGAACAGGCAGCTTCTCCCCAGCGCCGGGACGACCAGGATGACGGCATCGGCGTGCCCGTCCCGGCTGGCCCGCGCCCCATTCGTGGCGGGGCACACGCGAAACTCCCCGCTGTGGAGGACGAGGAGTTGGACGCGGCATTGACTTTGCGCGGCTGACCGCCCGGTGGATTACAGACCCATCAGGCCCGAGTACCAGCGGATGATGGGTTCACCCCAGAACAGGGCCACCACCGCCCCGATCGCCAGGTAGGGGCCGAAGGGAATTTTGTTGCCTTTCTTCATGGCCATCATGACCAGGCCGATGACCGCGCCGGCAAACACCGACACCACCAGGGCGACCAGCACTGCCTGCCACCCCAGGAACGCGCCGATGGCGGCCATCAGTTTCACGTCCCCGAAACCCATGGCGACCGGATCACTGGGGGCGTCTTCGGCCTCAGCGTCCGCCTGCTTGTTCCGGGCGTTCACGATCCACCAGTACACGCCGCACAGTAAGGACGCCGCGCCCGCGCCCGCCAGACCGCCCTGCAACAGGTTGATGAGGTTCGGCCCCAGGCCACTGCTGCTCAGGACGAGGCTCACGAAAAAGCCGCCCAGCGTGATGATCTCGGGCACACGCACCACTTTCCTGGCCCCCATGTTCAGGAGCATGGACGCGGCGGCAGCAATTAGAGCAGCAAGCGGGCCGAACCACGCGCCCACCAGCAGACCCAGCGAAATCTGCTGGTAACCCACGGGAAATTCCGGGTACTGCCTTTCCCGGAAGCGGCGCATGACCCAGGAACCCAGCAGGCTGATCAGCACGATGATGCCCGCGCCCATCAGGGCGCCGTTCAGGGCCTGCGGCAGGTCAGGCAAATTGCCCACACCTCCATGTAGGAAGGCGAAAATCAGGCCCAGGGCCACGCCCACCAGCGTCAGTTCGTCCGGCAGTTCAAAGACTTCCAGGTCAATCAGGCTGCCCGCCAGCAGGATCGTGAACAGGAACATCAGGCCCAGCGGCGCAACGCCGTAAGTCGTGACCGGGTACAGCGCCGCGATGGCTGCATAAGCCAGGCCAGTGATGGTTTCGACCATCGGGTAACGCGGGTTGATGGGCGCCCGGCAATACCGGCACTTTCCGCCCAGCGACACCCAGGAGAACACCGGCACCAGGTCGATGGCGCGCAACTGGTGGTCGCACTTCGGGCAGTGACTTGGGGGAAAGGCGATGTTCTCGTGCCGGGGCAGGCGCCAGATCAGGACGTTGCTGAAAGACCCGACCAGCAGGCCGAAAATTCCAGCAAAAATAATCATGAGGGTATCCACATTCACCCCCGGAGTGTAAACGCGCTGGCGTCACAGGGAACTGTCAGGACGCCACAGGGAGCGAACGGCCAGCGGCTCAAGGAAGTCGCCGGTTAAACGGGGCTGGCTGGTGAAGGAATGGCCTCCCACCCGTGCTTTTTTCACGGTTCACGAGTGACGTTCCACGACCTTATGCGTGTCTGCAGGCCACAAACTGCGCGCCACAGCCCTAAACTGCGGGGCGTGATTGTGACGATTGATGGCGTGGCGGCCAGTGGCAAGTCGAGTGTGTCGAGTGGGGTGGCGCGGGCGCTGGGCGTGCCTTACGTGAGCAGTGGGCTGCTGTACCGGGCGGCGGCGCTGCTGGCGCTGGAGGCGGGCGCAGCGCTGGAGGACGAGGCGGCGGTGCTGGCCCTGCTGGAGGGCAGCGGCCTGAGGCTGGAACCGCTGGCGGAGGGCAACCGCGTGTGGGCGGGGGGGCGCGAGTTGACGCCGGACTTGCACTCCACGCGGGTGGACAAGGGGGTCAGCGCGGTGGCGGGCCTGCCGGGTGTGCGGGCGTGGATCGACGCGCAGTTGCGGGCCCTGCCGCAACCGTTCGTGGCCGAGGGGCGCGACATGGGAACGAATGTCTTTCCACACGCGCAGGCGAAGTTTTACCTGACCGCCAGCCCCCGGGTGCGGGCCGAGCGGCGGGCCAGGGAGCGCCCGGAAGACATCCCGGCCATCGAGGCCGCCCTGACGAAACGCGATGAGGCAGATCGCCGGCAGATCAGCCCCGCGGCGGACGCACTGGTGATCGACACCGGGCCGCTGGATTTGCTGGGCGTCATCGAGGTGATTCTTTCTGCCCTGCCTGAGCATGAAGCTGGCCGCACCAGCTGACCGCCCGTTGACTCTGGTGGTGCTAGGTATAGGGTATGGATTCTTTTGAAGCCCGCGCCCTGCAACTGGCTTTCGACCTGACCACCGGGAACACGTATGAGGGCAAGGTGGGCCAGGGCTACAACGAGGCCCGCGCCCACGACATTCGCCGCCTTTACAACGTCCTGAGTGGCCGTG
The DNA here is from genome assembly GCF_004634215.1 of Deinococcus fonticola. NCBI lineage: Bacteria > Thermotogati > Deinococcota > Deinococci > Deinococcales > Deinococcaceae > Deinococcus > Deinococcus fonticola. Next base: position 13,679 of record NZ_SMMH01000032.1, read on the forward strand.
TCCCCGAGGACAACGGTCACACGCTGAAGGTGACCGGGGCCCGCAAACGCAAGGCCGACGCCGAGTAAAAGAAGCAGGACGAAAGAGGGAACAAAAGCGGGCTGGGAGCGATTACTGGCTCCTGCCCGAAGGGCCACTCGCCACTTCCTGCTTCGTGAGCGGCACGTCAAGTTTGCTGGGTCGGCCGCCCATCAGGCGGTATACGCCATAAGTCCAGGCCGTGCCGGACAGCGCCCCGGCCAGAACGTCGGTCGGGTAATGAACGCCCAGCAGCATGCGGGAGTACAGCATCAGCAGGGTGTACGCGAGGCCCAGCGTCAGGGCCAGCAAACGCCAGCGGGTGTGCCACGCCAGCAGCACCAGCACTGTGCTCAGGGCCGCGGCGAACATGCTGTGACCGCTGGGAAAGGACGCGCCGCCCTCGGTGACGATGCGCGTCCACAGTTCGGGCCGGGCGCGGTTGAAGATCAGCTTCATGGCCGCGTTCAGGATGCCTGCGCCGGCCAGCGCAAACAGCGTGAAGTTTGCCAGGTGGCGTTCCTTGCGCTGCCACAGCCAAGCGGCCAGCAGCAGAAAAACCGGCACCATCACGTAAGGGCCGCCGAAGTGGTGCAGGAACACCGCCACGCTGGTCAGGGCGGGCGTGGCGTGTGCATGAATCCAGGTCATGAGGGGTTCCTCGAACTGGAAGCGTTCTTTTTCCAGCAGGTCTTCGGCGATCAGCCCGACGCCCAACAGGGGCAGACCCACCAGAAGCAGCAGGCTGAGCAGGTGGGCGGGGCGGGCCGGGTGGCGGGGAGCCGACATCCGGTCACTATGCGCCCACAGGCTCGGGAGAACATGGGGCCAGAACTTAGAGAAAGTGGCGTAATCCCCCGTACTTCAGTGCGGGGATATAAGCCACCGCCCCCAGCGGGGGCGCAATTCGTCGCCGCAGGCGGCGCAGGGCCACCTGTAATCAGCCGTCATTTTCTGTGATAAACTAAATATGCAAAGGCTGAGCGGTGGTGGAACACCCTCAGCCGTGGCAATCACCTAGAAGGAGGTGACGCAAATCCAGACTACCACGCATTACAAAGCGTTTAAGTTCCGCCTTTACCCCACGAAGGCGCAGCAAGCTGTTCTCAATGAACAGCTTTGGCTTTGTCGGAGCTTATATAACTGCGCTCTGCAAGAACGTCGGGACGCTTACCGTAAATGCGGTATATCGCTTTCGGGATATGACCAAAAGAAGCATCTCCCCGAAATAAAAGCCGCCCTACCGGAGTACGGGAAGGTTTATAGCCAAGTCCTACAGGATGTAATTCTACGGCTGGACAAAGCGTTTAAGGCATTTTTCAGACGTGTTAAGGCGGGGGAAAAGCCGGGTTATCCACGCTTTCAAGGGCGTGACCGTTTCGATTCCTTGCATTACCCCCAGCTTGGATTCAGCGTCTCCGAAAAGACGGCTTTCTTCTCCAAGATTGGGAATATCAGAATTAAACTGCACCGCCCGATAGAAGGCAAAATCAAGACCGCTACTATCAAGCGTGAAGGCGACGAATGGTATGCAGTCTACACCTGTGAAGTAGAAGCTCGGCCTCTCCCTGCTACGGGGAGTCAGGTGGGCGTGGACGTGGGTACGACATGGTTTGCCATCACCTCAGACGGCGAGTTCGTGGAAAATCCCCGGCACTACCGGAGAGCCATGAAGAAGTTGCGAACTGCTCAGCGTGCGGTGGCCCGCAAGCCGAACAAGCGCAGCAACAGACGAAAGAAAGCGGTCAAGCGGGTTGCTAAGATTCACCGTAAAGTGGCTCGGCAACGGCTGGACTTCCACCACAAGACGGCTACCAAGCTCATCCGAGAGAATGACTTGATTGCCCATGAGGACTTGAACGTCGGCGGTATGGGACGCGGGAATCTGGCCCGCAGTATTCACGACGTTGGATGGTCGCAGTTTTTCTCTCTCCTTGCTCTCAAAGCGGTAGATGCTGGTCGGCAAGTTGTGCGGGTTGACCCCCGATTCACCAGTCAAGCATGTTCGCAATGCGGGCATACTTGCAAGCAAAATCGGGTATCACAAGCACAGTTCAAGTGCATTCAATGCGGCCATGAAATGAATGCCGACGAAAATGCAGCCTTGAACATTCTGGCAAGGGCATTGCCATCAGGGGCTAACGTGAGCGGTTGCGCTGAGCGTCCCCTGAGAAGCCTCGGCCTTTAGGCCGGGGAGTTGTCACTGTTCCTTACGGACGCAGCACAGAAAATTGTTCATGTGTTACGATAGAGACATAATGACCCAGGTGCATGCAGCCTTCACGTATAGCGGGAGAATCTCGTCCCAGCGCATCCGCACCACCAGCCATCAGGTCGCGCAGTGGGCCGACCTGACCCTCGGCAGCATTCACAGCGGCGTCGCGGGCGGCTGGGTCATCCTGTGTGCCCAGCTGCACCACGCGCCCACCGAGCGGGCCCACGCCTGGCTGCTTCAGACCCTGCATGAACTGGAGCAGGAACATGCCCAGGTCAAGCTGTTCCGCGTAGAAATCAGCAGCGAGCCGTCCTGAAAGGCGGCCGCTGCCAGGCGACCTTTGCATGAGGGAACGCTCCAGCGCGTGTCCGCCTTTCGCCTGATGCTGCGCCTTATTCTGCCTTCATGGCTTTTCCTGACATTCAATCGTTCGTCCGTCTGCTGGAAGACCGCGGTGAGCTGGTGCGCGTATCCACCCCTGTTTCACGCGAGCTGGAGATCACCGAGATCGCCGACCGGCTGGTGAAGGCCGGCGGCCCGGCAGTCCTGTTCGAGAACGTGCGCGGCAGCGAGTTTCCCCTGGCAATCGGGCTGCTGGGAACGCGCGAGCGCGTGGCCCTGAGCCTGGGCGTCAGCGACCTGGACGACCTGGCCGCCAAGGTTCGCCACCTGATCGACCTGAAAGGGTCAGGCGGCCTGATGGGCATGCTGGGCAACCTCCCGAAGTTGCGCGACGCCATGAACCTGCCCCCCAGGCGCGTGAAGGCGGCCCCGGTGCAGGAGGTGGTGTGGCGCGGGGATGAGGTCGACCTGGGCAAACTCCCAATCCTGAAGTGCTGGCCGCTGGACGGTGGGCCGTTCGTGACCCTGCCGCTGGTAATTACCAACGACCCCGAGACGGGGGAACGCAACATGGGCATGTACCGCATGCAGGTCATGAGCAAAAATACCACCGGCATGCACTGGCAACGGCACAAAACCGGAACCCGTCACCTGGAGAAGGCGAAGAAGAAGGGGGAACGGCTGGAAGTGGCCGTGGCGATTGGCGGTGACCCGGCCCTGATCTACGCGGCGACGGCCCCGCTGCCGCCCATTCCGGGCCTGAACGAGTTCGCCCTGGCCGGCTACCTGCGCGGCGAACGCTACCCGGTGGTGAAGGGCGTGACCGTCGATCTGGAAGTGCCGGCCAACGCCGAGTTCATTCTGGAAGGCTATGTCGACCCGAACGAACCCTGGGTGGAAGAAGGGCCTTTCGGGGATCACACCGGGTTTTACACGCTGCCCGACCAGTACCCGCTGTTCCATGTGACCGCCGTGACCATGCGCAAAAACCCGGTTTACCCGGCGACCATCGTGGGCCGCCCCCCCATGGAGGACGCCTACCTGATCGAAGCGTCCGAGCGGCTGTTCCTGCCCGCCGCGCAGACCATCCTGCCGGAGATCGTGGATTACCACATGCCGCCCGCCGGGGTGGCGCACAACCTGGTGGTGGTCAGCATCAAAAAGGAATTCCCCGGTCAGGCGTACAAGGTCGCCAACGGCCTCTTCGGTCTGGGGCAGATGATGTTTGCCAAGGTCATTGTGGTGGTGGACGAGGACGTGAAGGTGAACGACATGGACGCGGTGTGGAAGGAAGTCACCCAGAAGGCGGTGCCGGGGCGCGACACCCTGACCGGACGCGGCCCCACCGACGTGCTCGACCATTCCAGCCGCGGCTGGGGCTACGGCGGCAAGCTGATTATCGACGCCACCACCAAACGCCCCGAGGAGATCGGCAGCCCCAAGAGCAGCCGCGACGAGCAGGCACAGGACACCGCGCTGGACATCTTCCTGCCCAGCGCCGAAACGGACTTGCCGGCCTTCGAGGGCGTGCTGGCCCAGCGCCAGACCGACGACGGCTACTGGATCGTCGTGCTGAACAAACGCCGCGCCGGGCAGAGCCGCGAACTCGCCGAGGCCTTCGCGCGCCACTCCGCCGCCGACGGCGTGCGCCACCTGCTGATCTGTGACGAAGAAACCGACGTGAACGACCTGAACGACGTGTGGTGGACGATCCTGAACAACATCGACCCAGAACGCGACGTGTGGACGGTGCCGGACGCGGGGGGCGGCCTGCTGGCCTGGGATGGCGCCCGGAAACTGCACAGTGAAGGGTTTGTGCGCGAGTGGCCGCCTAAAATCGTGATGGACAGGGCCGTGCGCGAACGGGTGGACGCCCTGTGGCACGTCTACGGGCTGCCGGAGCAGGGACGGTAAGGTTCGCTTACAGGTTGCTGCGCCCTTTGCCATGCACGGTGTCTGTGACCGTGAAGTAGACCGCAACGACAGGAAAAAGCGCAGCCTTGATAGTGGCTGCGCTTTGCTGTTGTCCTGATCGGCTCAGGGTTTGCTGACGGGGGCCGGCGCGGTGACGGCGCAGCCCTTGGCGCGCTGGGCCTTGGTGAGTTCCTCGGTGCGGGCGTCCACCTTGGCGATCACGTCGCGGTTGTCCATTTCGTTCACCACGGCGCCGGGCCAGAAGAACAGCACGAACAGGACGTTCTCCTTGCTGACGCCTTTCTTGCTTTCGGCTTCGGCGCGAACGCCGGCCAGCTTACGCAGCTCGTCGTTGATTTCGCCGCAGCTGAGTTCAGCGATGGGCTTGGCGGTGGCGCTGGTGTATTTGGGGGCGCAGGAGGTCGCCGCCAGGGCAAAAAGCATGAGTCCAAGTGCGATTTTTTTCATACATTGCACGTATACCACATGAACGAAATGAGGGAAAGCTCACTTTGTGTTGAACCGAGTGCAGATCACCCTTACCGCATAGCCCCAGCATCCACCTTCACCTGAAGCTGTCCGCTGGCGGCGGCCTGCACGACCAGAGCGCTGGGCTGCACGCTCAGGCCGCTGAGTTTGAGCGGCCCCACCGTGCCGCCCAGTTGCAGGCCCGGTGTGGGCGTCATAGGAAGTCTGGCCTGCGCCTGCGCTCTGGCCTGCTCCAGCTGGGGCGTCAGGTCGAAGCGGGCCGCGCGGGTCACATAAGCCTGGGCACGGGCGTCGGCCAGCAGCGAGATGACCGTGCCGGTCAGGCCCTCGCGGCGCGTGCGGACGCTCACGCCTTCCAGCGTCACCACGCGCCCGCCGGCGTCGAGTTTCGGCGTTCCGGTCACGTCCAGGGTGGCGTTCACTTTCAGGCCCAGCGGGCCGCGCACCATCACCTGTACGGCCACCAGGAGTTTTGAACCCGCCGGTTTGACTGTTACGCGGGTGACCTGCACGGTCGGGCGGGTGGGCAGGGGCAGCGTCACGGCTTCGCGGGCGGCGTAAGCGCTGGCGGCGCGCGACAGTTCCACGAAGGGAAGCACCACGGGAACGGTCAAGTCGACGCCTTCGGGAAGGATGTCCCGGATTTTCAGGGCCGGCAGTGGGGTGGACGTGACGGCCGGAGTGCGGCCCAGCCCGGCTTGCAGGTTGAAGGTCGTTCCCACCGTGAGTTTCAGGGCGTCTGGCGTGAAGCGAAAAGGCGTCACCGTGACGTTCACGGGTTTGACCAGCGCGTAGGCGGGTTGCGGGGCAGGCAGCGTCCAGGGTTGCTGCACCCTGGCCCACAGGGTGCCCGCCCGCTGCCGGAGCTGCGCTCCCTCCCGCACCGCCCGCGCCACGTCCGCCGCCACCCGGTCGAGTTGCGTGCGCACCTGGCCGTCGACCAGCGACTGCACGCTGACCTTTACGCCCGGCGTCAGTTCCACACTTAGCGGGTCTGTCCAGGCATACTCCCCTTTGATGTCGGCCCCCGCCTCCCAGTCGGGCGTCACGAACGGTTTCAGGCGCAGGGTCACACTGGCGCTGCCACCAAAGTCACGCGCCAGCACCGAACCCACCCCGCCCGGCGCCGCGTGCATGTCGGCCCGGATGGGCACGCTGACCAGCAGCGCGTCGCCGTCCGGTTTCACGGTAACGGCCCCGGTTCGCGTGACGGTGCCCGCAAGTTTTACGCTCACCAGCCCGCCCAGGAAGGACTGCTCCTGATCGACCCGCGCAAATTCCGCCGGAACACGCGCGTTGGCCGCCGCCTGCACGCCCGCGAGCGGCACGGTGATGGGCAGGGTCACGCTGGAAAGCGCCTCGGCACAGGGCATGGCCACAGTCAACAGCAAGGCGGTGAGAAATGGGCGCAAGGCAAATGGGCGCAGAGAAACGGACATGCCCCCAGGCTAAAGGTTGAGCGCCGCCAGACCGCCGCCCTTCGGTACTGCTGCGGATGACCTACGCTCTGGGCATGTGGATTCAACACCCCTTGACGCTGCCGGCCATGCGGCGCGGGTTTCACCTGATTACCCGCGAAGTCGTGGCCGCCGTGCCGGAGTTGACGCAGGTGCAGGTCGGGCTCCTTCACGTTTTCATTCAGCACACCTCGGCCAGCCTGACCTTGAACGAGAATGCCAGCCCGGACGTGCGCCGGGATTTCGAGCGGTACTTCAACCGCGCTGTGCCGGACGCCTGGCCCGACTTCGAGCACACGCTGGAAGGATCGGACGACATGGCCGCGCACATCAAGGCCAGCGTGCTGGGGCCAGGGCTCACGCTGCCGGTGCAAGCGGGGCGGCTGGCACTGGGAAGGTGGCAGGGAATCTACCTGTGCGAGCACCGCGACCACAGCGGGCCGCGCCGCCTGGTGCTGACCTTGCAGGGCGAGTGACGCCCGGGCCTGGTCAATTCCCCAGGGCAGGTAAAGGTGAATTCAGGCGGCGCTGCGTAGAATGAAGGCCACTCAGGGAAGGTCAGCGCCGCGTGGCGCGGGAAATCTGAAGTTCAAGGAGAAACGGAGTCCATATGGATTGGCAAAACTTACCGAGCGGGGGAAACATCGAGGATCGTCGCGGCGCAGGCGGATTGCCCGGCGGGGGGCTGGCCGTCGGCGGCATTGGCGGCCTGATTCTGACCCTCATTGCCATGTTCTTCGGCATCGACCCGGGCGTCATCACGGGCGGCGGCAGCCAGGCCCCGCAGCAAACGCAGGCGCCGTCGCCGGCCAACACCAACACCGAGGAGTACCAGTTCGTCGACCGCATCATGGCCAGCAACGATCAGGTGTGGTCGGGTGTTTTTCAGCAGGCCGGGCGTGAATTTCAGGAGCCCACGCTGGTGCTGTACAGCGGCGGCACGCGCAGCGGGTGCGGGACGGCCAACAGCGCCGTGGGGCCGTTCTACTGCCCGCTGGACAGCAAGATTTACCTGGACACCAGTTTCTTCAACACCATGAGCAGTCGCCTGGGGGGCGGCGGCACCTTCGCCTACTCCTACGTGATCGCGCACGAGTACGGGCACCACATTCAGAACGAGCTGGGCATTGCCGATCAGGTGGAGCGCAAGCAGCAGAGCGCCCGCAGCGAGGCGGAAGCGAACAGTTACAGCGTGCGGCTGGAGTTGCAGGCCGACTGCTTCGCGGGCGTGTGGGGCAACCAGACCCAGGCCCAGACGAAGATCACGCAGCAGGACGTGCAGCAGGCGGTCAGCACCGCCGAGGCGATCGGGGACGACACCCTGACGCGCGGCGCCGTCAGGCCGGATTCGTTCACGCACGGCACCAGCCAGCAGCGCGTGAACTGGTTCATGACCGGCCTCAAGAGCGGCAACCCGAACTCGTGCGACACCTTCAACGTCGCTTACAACCAGTTGTAAACCGTTCAAACAGAGAAGGCGCGGAGTGCATGTCCGCGCCTTCTCTCTTTGTGCTGCAAGTTTCTCTGGGCCATCCGCCCTCAGCTCAGCAGGCCGATGGTGCGGGCGCGGCCCACCGCCTCGGTGCGGTCACGGGCGTCCAGTTTGGCGTACAGGCGCGCCAGGTGGTCTTTCACGGTGTCGGGGCTGACGCCCAGGCTGCGGGCAATCTCCTTGTTCGAGTAGCCCTGGGCCAGCAGCGGCAGCACCTCGCTTTCGCGGGGGGTCAGGCGCGGCACGTTCACCTGCGGCAGGCGGTCGATTTCCGGGTGGGCAATGATGTCGCGCAGTTGCCGGGCCAGGCTCTCGGGGTCGGTCTCCTTGCTGACGTACCCCTTGGCCCCGGCGGCGCGGGCGGCCTGCACGATGGCCGGCTCGGCGAAGGTGGTGATCAGGATGCTGACCACGCGCGGCGCGGTGATGCGCAGGCGGTCGCAGACCTCGATGCCGGTCATGCCGGGCATTTTCACGTCCAGCAGGGCCGCGTCGGGCTGGTAGGTGCGGCAGGCGTCCAGGGCGCTGGGGCCGTCGGCGGCCTCGGCCACCACGTCGAAACCCTGCTGCATCAGGGCGTACTTCAGGCCCATGCGGAACAGCGGGTGATCATCGGCAATAACGAGTCTCATGGGGTGACCTCCGGAAGGGTAATCGTCAGGTGGGTGAAGGGAACGGGCGCAGGTTCAGTGTCGGCGTGTTCCAGCGGGGGATGGCTTGACGTGGCAGACCCAACCTCAGGGAGGCGGGTGTACCTGAGTTGCCCCCCGTGAGCCTCGGCGATGCGGCGCGCGATAAAGAGGCCCAGGCCGGCGGTGCCGGCGGTGAACTGCTGCCCGGCGATGATGGCCGGCTGGGCGTTGAAGGGCTGGGCCAGCTTGTCCAGCGGCAGGTCGAGGCCCGGCCCGTCGTCCGCGACGCACAGGCCCTCGTGGCCGGCGCACAGGACAACCGTGCGGCGGGCGTAGCGCAGGGCGTTCTCGACCAGATTTGACACGGCGCGTTCCAGCACCGCCGCGTCGGTCAGCGCGTGACCGCCGCCGCAGGCGCTGAGGTGCAGGCCAGCCGCCTCAGCGCGGCCCGCGAAGCGGCGCACGATGTCGTCCAGCAGGGCGCGCAGATCGGTGGGCTGGCGGTTCAGGGTAAGGTCGTCGCGCTCGAAGCGGTGGGCATCGGCCATCTGCTGCACCAGCGCCAGCAGGCGCGCCGTTTCCGCCTGAATGTGCGCCCCCACCTCGCGCCGCTCCGCGTCCGGCAGCGGCAGCGTGGTCAGGGCGTGGGTCAGGTGTCCGGTGGCGATGATGGGCGTTTTCAGGTCGTGCACCAGGGTCGCCATGAAGGCGTTGCGGCGCGCCTGTTCGGTGCCCAGGCGGCCCAGCAGGCCCGTGAAGGCGGCCCGCAGCGAACGCACCTCGCTGGGGTCGTCGGGGTGCGCTTCACCAAAGTCACGGCGCTTGACTTCCGCTTCCAGCCGGCTGACGGGTTGCAGCAGCGCCCCACTCAGGAAATAGCCCATGATGGCGCTGAGGACACCGACCAGCAGGATCCACAGCAGGTTCAGCAGGCTCAGCCTGAGCGGAGACATCAGCGTGACGCCCAGGTTGGGCAGGAACGCCAGCAGGAAGATCACGGCGGTGAACTGTGTTCGCAGCGACAGCCGGCCCAGGCCGCTGCCAGTGGGCGCGGCAGGGTCTGGCCCGGTCGGCGAACTCATCATGCCTTTAAGGTTAGGGGGGGGCCTCTGACAGAACCCTCACCATCTGCCTTCTGAAGTGCCCGTTGTCAATCCCCCGACCCCCCCGCCGCGCACGGCACTTAAGGCCCGGTGCCCGCAAGGTTCGCGTCATGTAACATTGTTAGCATGTGCGTATGCCCGTGACGACTGCGCTGCTGCCCCTGACAGGATTCTTCTTGACCCTGCTGGCGTACTGGTGCTGGACTCGCGCCAGGGAAGCGGCCACCGACGCCAGCCTGCAACGCCGGCTCTGGGACCACAGCAAGTACCAGCGCGACTTTCAGCAGACCACGCCGCTGGAAGTCTCGGAGTGGTTCCACACCGAGCGGCGCAAATACCAGCTCTACGCCGTGGGCACCCTGCTGCTGGCGCTGGCGTGCTTCGTGTACACGGCGCTCATGTTCATCACGCCAAAATAAGACTGATTACGCGAATTCGCCGAGCGCGTGAATCTCCGCCTGGGCATGTCCTGCGGCCAGCAATTCCGCTTCAAGTCCCCGCAGGTCTGGAAGGGCGCAGAGGATGGCGGGCAGAATCACGGATTGCGCGGGGGGCAGCGGGAATGTCCGGTCACCCACGCGCAGGCTTAGCGGGTACTCCAGGGTGCTGAGCACCTGTCCCCCGCCCGGCGTCCAGCTGAACTCGCCCCGGACGCTCAGGCGTTCCAGCACGAAGTGCGGCCCCGCCGCGCAGACCCGGCGCACGCCGCCTGGCACAGGCAGGCCGGGGTGCGGGCGCGGCTGGGGGGCCCATACCAGTTCGTCCAGCAGGGCGTCCAGGTTGGCGTGCCACACCCCGGCATCGAGCGGCTGGCCGTACAGGTCATGCGGCATGGCGCTGATGCCCAGGTCGCTGGTCTGCTGAATCTCGTACACCAGCGTGTCCGGCCCGAAGCTGTGCAGCACTCCACCGGGAATGTAGATGGTGTCCCCGGCACGCACGCGGTAGCGCGGCATTACGTCGTCGTAACGGCCGTCCAGCAGCGCCTGGCGCAGTTCGTCGCGGGTCACGCCGGGGCGCACGCCCGCCAGGATGCTGGCGTCCGGGGCGGCCCACAGGATGTGCCAGGCCTCGGTTTTGCCGTGGGCCACGCCGTACTTGCGCTGGGCCGTGGCATCGTCGGCGTGCAGGTGAACCGGCAGCATGTGCGAGGCGTCGAGAAACTTGGCCAGCAGGGGAAATTCCGGGCCACTGAAGCCGGCGCCCATGATGTCCTGCGGGAAACGGGCCATCAGTTCGCGCAGGCTCGCGCCCGCCAGTGGGCCGCTTTGCACCCTAGCAGAGTCGGTGGGTGAACCGTGATCGCTGACCTCCCACGTTTCGGCCAACGGGGACGTTTCCTCGCTGGGTTGCAGGGTTTTGCCGAGCAGATCGTGAATCAGCGGGCCGCCGAACGAATACCGGCGAATCGGGTAACTCAGGAACAGGGGCTCGCGGGGCAGGGCGGTCACATCGGCCAGCGCTGTTGAAGCCATAGGGTTCTCCTTGATAGGGAGCAGGTTCATGCGAGGGTGGCCGCAGGTCGGGCCGCCACGCGTTCATTATTGATTCCTGCGTGGCTATAGGACGACAGGAGTAGGCTTCAGGCATGTCCCAGGTCTGGCACCCCAAGCGCTTGACCCGCCAGCAACAAGAAGAACGGCGGCTCTTCGCAGAACCGCTCATTAAGCAAGGCACACTCACCTCCACGGAGATTGGCGACTTATGTGGCGTCAGTGCCAGCGCCGTTCGGAATTGGCGTCAACGCCTCCTGACTCAAGGCTCGCTGGAAGCGACCGTTGCTCCCGGCCCGCGTCGGCACCTCACCGATGAGCAGATCGCTCAAACGATCGACCTGCTCCGCGCTGGGCCTGACCCAGTGCGGTATCAGGATCATCGCTGGACGTGTCCAAGAGTCAGGGAATTGATTGGTCTCAGATTCGATGTCTGGTACGACGTGGATCATCTCAGTCGTCTCCTGCATGAATGGGGATTCTCGTTGCAGAAACCAACGAAACGCGCTGTGGAACAGGATCCAGAAGCGGTGGTGACCTGGATCGAAACGAAGGTGCCAGCGTTGGAAAAAAAAAGTACAGGACGGAGAAACACTCGCCTTTCTGGATGAAGTGGGTTTCAGCTTGAAACCCACGGTCACGCGCACCTGGGCCACATGTGGGCAAACACCTGTGCTGGAGAGCAAAACCAACTGGGAGCGAGTCTCCACCATCGGGGCAATCATCACCACAGGCCAGTTCCTGCAACAGACTCACCCGGCCTCCATCAAGGGGCCACAGGTCATCTCCTTTCTCAAACACCTGCTTCATCACGTCCAGGGCAAGATCACCGTCATCCTCGATAACGCCAGCATTCACAAAACGAAGGCGCTCAGCGCCTTCGTGCTGGGTGAACCAAGATTGTCAGTGGAGTACCTCCCACCCTACTCACCTGAACTGAATCCCATTGAACTTGTCTGGGCCTACATCAAACAGCACGTCCTGGCGAATTTCTGTCCGACAAACTTGATGACTTTGAAGGCTCGACTCACCTTTGGCTGGCAGCACATTCGGTATATCCAACTTCCCAATCGCCTGCTGTACGGCTCGTCATGAACCTACGCAGGAATCAATATCCACGCAGCAGCTGATCCGCGGCGCTCTCGGCGTCCAGTTCACCACGCGCCACGCGGGCGTACAGGTCGTGGCTGGCCTCGCGGGCACGGCGCAGCAGACGCTCCTGCACCAGCGACCTGACCTCGAATTCGGCGCGGCGTTCGCGGCGGGCCTGCAAGCCTTCCTCGCCCAGCCAGTCGCGGTGCTGCAAGGTGGCGTCGATGAGCTTGTCGGTGCCCTCGCCCCGGCTGGCGACCGTGCGGCGAATGGGGGCCAGCCAGGTGTGCTCGTCGTGTGCCCCGAGGCCCTGCGCGGCCATCAACTCGCGCACCGTGCGGTCGGCGCCGGGCAGGTCGGCCTTATTCACCGCGATGACGTCTGCGATCTCCATGATGCCGGCCTTGAAGGCCTGCACGCCGTCCCCACCCGCCGGGGTCAGCACCAGCAGCGTGTGGTCGCAGGCGGCGGCGATGTCCACCTCGGACTGGCCGACACCCACGGTTTCCATAATCACCCAGTCGAAGCCCGCGCCTTCCATCAGGGCCAGCACCTGCATGGTGTACGCCGACAGGCCGCCCAGCGCTCCGCGACTGGCCAGCGAACGCACGAACACGCCGTCGTCGGCATGATGGCGCAACATGCGAATGCGGTCGCCCAGGATGGCCCCGCCGCTGTAGGGGCTGCTGGGGTCGACCGCCAGCACCGCCACGCGCTTTTCCCGCGCGCGCAACTCGGCAATCAGGGCGTCGGTCAGGGTGCTTTTGCCGCTGCCGGGGCTGCCGGTGACGCCCACCACCACCGCCCGCCCCGGGCGTTCCCGCGCCGCCCGCAGCAGGGGCCGGGCGTCCGCCAGACCCGCTTCGGCCAGCGTGATCGCCCGCGCCAGCGCACGCACATCGCCCGCACGGTAACGGGAAAGCAACTCGGCATTCACGGGCAAACGCCCTCCACGGCGGCAGACAGGCACATCAGCATGATTCTTCACAGGCTAGCGCAAGCCGCCGAACGAAGCGCGTCTCAGGCAGAGGGACGCCGGAACCCGCCCCGTCAGGCGATCTTGCTGGTGTTGAGGGCGCTTACCTGAACACAGCGAGGAAGGCCAAAGACACGCGGCAAGAGAAGAAAAGCGCGTTGTGGCCTTATTTCTGACCATCCGCTCGCCTTACGGCGACTGCCCCAGCACGTCGTCCGCTTCGGTGGCTTCGAGCAGGTTTTCCAGGTGGGCGTCGTCGTTGAAGCCCAGCAGCATGCCGCTTTGCTCACCGATCAGGACGCGGGTGATGCTGGTGTTCATGACGCTGAGCCTGGCCCAGGCGCCCTCGGGCACACCCCCCAGCGCGAGGCCGACAGCCACCCGGACGACGCCCCCGTGCGTGAAGACCAGAACGCGCTGTCCGGCGTGACGGGCCCGCAGAGCGTGGAACACCTGCCCGCAGCGCGCGAAGAGGTCTTCCATGCTTTCGCCGCCGGGGCGCCGGGTGGCCCAGGGGTCGTTCTGAAGGGACGTGAGGTAATCAGGAAAATGCTGCTTGATGTCGGCCATGACCAGGCCGGACAGTTGACCGACATCGATTTCGCGCAGGCCCGGGTCAAGCTGCACGGGGGGTGCGCCGGCCAGCCGCTCGGCGACGGTTCTGGCCGTCTGCGCGGCGCGCAGGAGGTCGCTGCTGTACACGGCGGCGAAATGCTGCCCGGTAAGGCGCTCGGCCAGGGTGGCGGCCTGAAGCATGCCGACCGGGGAGAGCGGCACGTCGGTCTGGCCCTGGTAGCGTCCGTCGACATTCCAGGTGCTTTCGCCGTGCCTGACCACCCAGAATTCCGTGGCGGTGGCCCGATCCGGGGCGATGAAGCCGGTGGGAACCCGTTTCGGCTTCTGGGTCAAGGTTGGCCCGCCGCGGCGTGGGGGGCGGCCGTGAAGGTCACCCCCTGCCCGGCCACCATCTTGCCGATCACCCAGGGGGTCTCCCCGGCGGCCTGCAAGGTGCGCAGGGTCTGCGCGGCCTGTTCCTGCGGCACGATAAACAGGAAGCCGACCCCCATGTTCAGGGCGCGGAAAGCCTCGGTGCGGGCCACATTCGCCTGCCTGACGATCAGCTCGAACAGGGGCGGCACTGTCCACGACGCCGTGTCTATTTCCATGCCGACGCCCGGCGGGAAGACCCGGGGCGGGTTGTCTACCAGGCCGCCGCCCGTGATGTGCGCCATGCCGCGCACGTCCACGCCCGCTTTTTCCAGCGCGCCAAAGGCCGGCAGGTAGGCGCGGTGCGGCACCGGAAGCAGCTCTGCCAGGGTTTGCCCGTTCAGATCGGATCGGGCCTCCTGCCAGTCCAGGCCGTCCAGGGCCATGCGGGCCAGCGAAAACCCGTTGGTGTGCAGGCCGCTGCTGGGCAGGGCAATTACGGCGTCGCCGACCCCGATGCGCGTCCCGTCGATGAGTTTGGGCCTGTCCACGACGCCCACGATGGTGCCCACGATGTCCAGCTCGCCGTCCACGTACACGCCGGGCATCTCGGCCGTTTCGCCGCCCAGCAGGGCCACGCCCAGCGCCTCGCAGGCCTGCGCCGCGCCGGTCACGACCTCCGCCACCGCCTCGGGGCGCAGTTTGCCCATCGCCACGTAATCCAGGAAGAACAGGGGGCGGGCGCCCTGCACCAGGATGTCGTTCACGCAGTGGTTCACGATGTCGTGGCCCAGCCCGCCAAAGCGCTCAACCTTCACGGCCACCTTGGTCTTGGTGCCCACCCCGTCGGTACTGGCGACCAGCACCGGGTCGGCCAGCTCACCGAAAGCGGCGCGGAACAGCCCGCCAAACCCGCCCAGCCCGCCCAGCACATGCTCGTTGTGCGTGCGCGCCACCGCACCTTTCATCAGGCTCACGGCGCGGTGCCCCGCATCGATGCTGACCCCGGCCCGTTCGTAAGCGGAGGCGCCCGCGTTCCCTTGTTGTTCGTCAGTCATGATCCTCCTGCGCCCCACGCCATTCACGTGTAAGGCGAGTCGGCAGACAGTGTACCCGACCCCATCACACGAAAAAACCCCCGCGATGGCGCGGGAGTGCTGGCGGACAGACGGGTGACTGGTGGTTTACTGGTTGCTGCTTACCAGTTGCTGCCCGTGGGGAGCGCCGCGCCCTGACCTTTGGGATTCGGCCCCCATTTGTTGCTGCCGGGTTCACTGTCCATGATGGTGAACACCAGCAGAACGAGGCTGGCCAGCGGAATAATGCCGATTAGAATCCACCAGCCGCTTTTGCCCGTGTCGTGCAGGCGGCGGATCATCACCGCCAGGCTGGGCACCAGCACTGCCAGCGAGTAAAGCAGGTACAGGCCCCCGAAGATGTAGGCCAGCGGGTTGACCTGGGCCGCCATATCTCCGCCGACCGAGGCCGCCGGGTTCAACCCCAGCGCCATCATCGGGATGTACAGCAGCGTGGAAATAATCAGGTTCACCAGGGTGAACATCCAGTATTCGCGGCGACGGGCACGACCCGAGAAATTCGCGTAGTTGCGGCGGATCACGTTCAGGTATTCGTTCATAGGCGCGGCCTCTCTATCAGGGTGAGATGAGGCCAGTGTAAAGGAGCGGCGGCACAGGGCAAAGCAGATTTGCCCTGGCACCACTAAGGGCGCCGGTTTGACCAGTCGTGTCCAGAATTAAGCGGCGTTCAGGCCTGACGCGTATGGCGGGTGTACCACCAGCGGCCCAGCGCCAGCAGCGCGACCACGGCCGACAGCCCCCCCAGGCCCCACATCAGGCGCGCGTTGTCGCCGCTGAGCCACACCACCAGCGCCGTGACGGGCAGCGCCCCAGCGGCACTGGCCAGCATGAACTGCCGGAAAGGCATGCGGGCTGCGCCGGCCACCAGGTTCATGGCGTCGGCGCTCAGCACCGGCATCAGGCGCACCATCAGCACGCCCTGAGCGCCGTTCCGCTCGGCAAATTCGTAGGTTTTGCGGCGGGCCGACTCGCCGATCAGCAGGCGAATCAGCGAATTCCCCACGGTGCGCCCCAGCCAGTACCCCGCCACCGCGCCGAGCACCGTTCCGGTGTACACGATCAGGAAGCCCTCGACCGGGCCGTAAGCGCGGGCAGTCACCGCGATCATCACCAGCGCCGGAATCACCGGAAGCACCGCCTGCAAGACAAAAGCGGCCATCAGGGCCAGCGGCCCGGCCCAGCCCAGGCTGCCCACGAACGCCTGCATGACCGCCGGGTCGGGCGAGCGCAACGCCGCGTACCCCGCGTGCGCGAAAGCCCGCACGTCAGGAATCAGGCCCAGTGTCAGGAAAAGCGCCAGCACCCCAGCAAAAACCGCCCACCGCAGGTACGCGGGCAGGTGGGGTTGAGGCGTCGCGGCGATCATGCCCACAGTCTAGGAAGGCCGCGCCGGAGAAACGCCCGACTAAAGTTGTGGAAACCTTGAAGTCAGCCGCTGGCAGGGGGTAGATGGCGACTGGTGGCAAGCCACCCGAGAACCATGCCTCCCAATCGTGTTTTGCCACGATCCCCTTATCACATACCAAAAAATCCCCGCCTGGCGCGGCGGGGATGAATTTCGGCACCTTGACCTTCAGCGGTTCTGCGAGAGTTTTTCCAGCACCAGGCGGCTGGCGGCCTTGAGGGTCTCGAACACGCCGACGCCCTGGGCGGCGCTGGCCTCGTACAGCGTGAGTTCTTTTTTGGGATCAAGCACGGCGCGGATCATTTCGGTGGGCAGCGCGTCGGGCAGGTCACGCTTATTGACCTGCAGCACAATCGGCACGTCCCTCACGTCGATGCCGTGCTCGGCCAGGTTCTCGCGCAGGTTGCGCATGCTCTCGGCGTTGGCCCGCAGGCGGTTGGGGGCACTGTCGGCTACGAACACGATACCGTCCACGCCGCGCAGAATCAGTTTGCGGCTGGCGTTATAGAACACCTGCCCCGGCACGGTGTACAGGTGGAAACGGGTCTTGAAGCCCTGCACGCTGCCGAGGTCGAGCGGCAGGAAGTCGAAGAACAGGGTGCGTTCGTCCTCGGTGGCCAGGCTCACCATTTCCCCGCGCAGGTGCTCCGGAACGCGTCCGAAGACGTGCTTGAGGTTGGTGGTCTTGCCACACATGCCTGGGCCGTAATACACAATTTTGCAGTTAATCTCGCGGGCGGCGAAGTTAATGGTACTCACGGGCTGACCTCCGGGTCTGGGAATCGAAATCGGGTCTGGGAATTAAGAGCCGCCGACATGGCTTTTGGCTCGCGGGCGGGCAGCTTAACCGAGCAGGTCATCCAGCAGGGACACGGCCCCCTTGCTGAAGTCGTCTCCCAGTTCCGGTTGGGGCATCTCGGCAATCTCGTCCAGAATCACGACGACTTTCTCGATGGACTTGCGGGTATACACCTTCACTTTACCCAGCGCCACCGAGGAATCGAAGATCAGGGTCAGCAGGGCGTGGTCACCGACGGACTCGACATACAGGGTGCCGTTGTCGCCCTGGTGCGTCTGCTCACTGAAGGTGCGTTCGCCCAGCATGTTCGCCAGGGCAGCGGTGGCGGCGGCGTTGCTGGCCACCAGGGTCGCCACGCTGTCGAGCGCAGGCGGGCGCGGGGCCCACAGGGCTTCTTTGTGCGACAGAACGAAGCCCTTTCTGTCGACCAGCAGGCAGTAGCGCACGCCGGTCTGTTCCAGCAGTTCTTCCAGGTGCTGGTCGACCCTGGCGTATGCTTCGCCGTAGAGGGCAAGTGAAGGTTCAATCATCTCCGGGCAAGTATAAAGACGGACTTGGCACAAACCTCTGACGAAGTTCAAAGTTCACGCACGTCAAGGCAGGCAACAGCTCTGCCGGCTTCTGAAAAGCCACCGGGAGAGTGGGGATGACTGTAACCGGCAGGCCTCCTGACCCGCGCCTTCCGTGACTTCTGCCATGCGCGTGTCAGGCGTGGCGTCCTACACTGCTGGGCGTGTGGCCGGCCCGTTCTCACTTCGCGCGTCTGGAGTTGTTCCTGCGGGACATCCTGGGCAGCGGCGCGGCCCTGCTGCACGAGGAAGAGGTGCGCGAGGCGCAGACGGTGAGCGCGGCGGAACTGGGCTGGTCGGACGCGGTGCGGCGCGGCTTCGGGTTTGAGCGCGTGTTCGCCCACCAGGCCGAAACCTACCGGCTGATGCGGGGTGGCCGGAACGTGATCGTCACGACGCCCACGGCCAGCGGGAAAACGGGCGCTTTTTTTCCGGCGGTGTTCGAGAATCTGGAGCACAATCCGGACGCCACGGCCCTGTTCGTCTACCCGCTGGTGGCACTGGGGCAGGATCAGCGCGACAAGTTGCGGGCGTTCCGGCAGCAGGGCGGGTTCGACTGGGAGATCGCAGCTTTCCACGGCAGCGTGAACCCGAACGAGGTGTTCCGGCCGGGCGTGCGCATGGTCACCGCCACACCGGACAAACTGCACTGGTCACTGACCTCCCCGAAGGTGCGCGAGTTCCTGAGCAAACTGACTTTTATCGTGCTGGATGAGGCCCACACCTACCGCGGCGGCTTCGGCAGTGAGGTGGCGGGGATGCTGCGCCGCCTGCTGGGCCTGGCGCGGGCGCTGGGCGCCAGCCCGCAGGTGATCCTGAGCACCGCCACCATCGGCAACCCCACCCAGTTCGCGCAGGAGTTGACGGGGGTGGACACCGTGCAGGTCAGCGAGTCGGGCGCGGCCCGGCACGGAAAACGCTATTACCTGGCCGACCACCGCGGGCAACCCCGGCGCTTCTGGGACGCGGTGGTCAGCGCCAGCGTGACGCACCAGCTCAAGGTGCTGGCGTTTTTCCGGGGCCGTTCCCGCGCCGCCAGGCTGTACGGCACTTACCGGGCGCAACCGAATTTCGCGCAGCATGTTCACCTTTACATGGCGGGCACCAGCGACCGCGAGGGCCGCCTGTCCGAGTTCCGCAAGGCCAGAAGCGGCGTGATGTTCGCCACCAACGCCCTGGAAGCCGGGGTGGACATCGGGGATCTGGAGGTCGTGATTATCGACGGCTACCCAGGCTCACGCATGGCCTTCCGCCAGATGGCGGGCCGCGCCGGGCGCATCGCACCGGGCCTGGTGCTGTACCTGCCGGCGCTGAACGAGCAGGGTGTACCGCAACCCGTGGACGCTTTTTACAGCAACGCCGGGAACTTCCATGAGCTGCTGACCGGGCCACTGGAAAAAGCGGTGGTGGAGGCGGGGAACCAGTACCTTGCGCCCCGTCACCAGCGGCGGCAGGCCGCAGAGTTCACGGCCGCTGGCCTGAAGGCGCCGGCGGACGAGAACCAGGCCTACTGGAACCTGCGGGGCGAAGGCAGCGCGAAGTTCATGGTCGTCGAGGCCGAGGAGTATGCCAAACACGGCCTGAAGGCCCTGGATACCCCGCTGGAATCCCCCAGTCAGCATTACGCCCTGACCGAGAAGCACCAGGGCGCCGTCTTCACGCTGGACGGGCAGGGGTACAAGGTGCAGTCGTGGGAGACGTCGGCGCGGGGCACGGCGATTCTGGTCGAGAAATTCCAGGCGGATAACCTGTTCACGCGCGGGCTGTACTCCACCACGGTGCAACCAGTCGCGGGGCCACCAGTCTCAGGGCAGCCGGGCAAAATGAGCGAGTGGGTGCGGCGCGGGCCGCTGGTGTACCGGCACGGAGAAGTGGTGATTCGCCGCCAGTACACGGGCTACATGATGATGCGCCAGGTGTTCGAGCGCGTCTGTACCGGCTGTGACCGCGACCCCGGCCCCTTCGAGCGGGTGTGCGCGTCCTGCGGCGGGCGCATTCAGGACAGGATGCAGGATCACAAGCTCTCCGAGCACCTGTACGAGGAACCGCTGGAACTTCCGCCGTTTCGCACCAGCAGCCTGGAAGTAGGCATCGACCCGGCCGCCACCGAACGCCCCACCGCCGTGGCCCACACCCTCAAACACCTGCTTCAGAAACTCACGCCGGAGCGCGTGGCGTGCGACGAGGGCGACCTGGCCGGCGCCTTTCGCGACGGGCGCGACACCTATTTTTTCCTGTACGACGACTGGCAGGGCGGACTGGGCGTCTCGCGCCGCGCTTTCGAGAGCATGGACGACCTGCTCAAACGCGCCTTCGAGTTGGCGACCAAACCGTGCTGCAAGACCACGCAGGGCTGTTACGAGTGCATTGCCGTGAGCCGCTGCTTCTCCCCTTTCCTGCCCAGTGGCGAGCGCCGCCCCACCGACAAGCAGGCCACGGCGGAGTTCCTGCAGCGCCTGCTGGGGATCGAAGCTGCGCCAGTCGAGGAGACTCAGGCTATTGCCTTGCCAGATACCGAACCGCAATTGCCGCCCTCATGGCCCCTCCAGGCGCGCGAACTGCTGGACTTGCAGGGCCTGTCGCTGCCGGAAGTCAGCGCCCGCCTGGGCATTCCCAGCCGCGAAATTCAGCGCGCCGTGAACACCACGCGCCCCCTGCGCCTGCACCACGCCAAATTCGGCGACGGCGTGTTCATGCAGGGCTTCGGCCAGGGCGACCGGCGCGAGGTGCTGGTGTACTTCCCCGGCGTGGGGCAAAAACGCCTGCTGTTCAAGTTCGCCGGCCTCAGCGTCATCGAGACGGCCAGCGCGCCTGCGGGTTGACCCACTGCGCCGGGCATGGTTATACTTGCTTCCGCTCTGAAATGAGCCAGTCAACATATAGCCTAGGGATATGGTGTAATGGCAGCACAACAGATTTTGGATCTGTTTGTCTAGGTTCGAATCCTAGTATCCCTGCCAAGCACAGCGGTCTTCCACTTCAGGAGGGCCGCTTTTGCGTGTGCCTTCGCCTGACGTGTTTCTGACGCTTCTGACGGTTTCTTTAGCCTCCCTGCGCCGCTCATGTTCAGTCAGCTGGCCTTCACGGCACGTCAGCCAGACAGGACTAAGGTGATCTCGACAGCAATCCTACCCGCACCACACTCCCTCACAGGATTGCACGGAGGCTCCACCATGAAAAAAGCCCTGACCACCCTCGCCGTTGCTGCCGCTACCGTCGCCAGCCTGGCTGTTCCCGCTCTCGCCGCCCCCAAGATCAGCGCCCAGAGCATCATCGTCAACCCCGTGCAGACCAGCCTTTCCGCGCGCGTGTGGGTGAACCGCGACACCACCGGCAACGCGATTCCCAACTACCGCGTCGGCGACCGCATCACCTTGTACACCAGCGTCAACGAGAACGCCTACGTGTACCTGTTCAACGTGAACCCCGACGGCAGCACCGACCAGATTCTGCCCAACCGCTACAGCACCCGCACGGGCAACAACTACGTGAAGGCCGGACAGACCCGTGCTTTCCCCGCCGTCGGCGACCAGTTCACCTATGACGTCAGCGGCGCGGCCGGCCTCAACAAAGTCCTGGTCATCGCCAGCCGCCGGCCCCTGAACCTCAGCGAACTCAGCAGTTACACCCAGGGTTCGGCCTTCGCCACCGTCAAGCCTCAGAACCAGCAGCAGCTGGCCCAGGCCCTCAGCATTACCGTCAACCCTGTCGCCCAGCCCATCCCTCAGACCGACTGGATCAGCGACACCGCCTACTACAACGTCGTGCGCTAAGCATCCCGCCAGCGGCCTGACTTTCCCCTCTCCTCCGGAGCTTTGCAAGGCTCCCCAGAGGAGAGGGTTTTTATTGCCCCAGAGGACAAGGAGCCGGGTTGAACCCACTTGGGAGTGGCTGTGCCAGTTCCCCCTTCCGACTGGGCGGTTTTCCCCGACTACCAGGCGAGAGAGATACGTTCCATCTCATCTGTTCACACTGACCTCGCAGTTCACACGCCACCTATTTTTCTTCCCGTTTCCTGCGCAAGTATCGCGCCTCGATGAGGCCGAGGACAAGCGTGTTTATAAGGTAGGTGCCGAGCAGGGCAGTGAAGATGAGGTTGTGGGTGGTAGGGGCTTGCGGGTTGAGCAGGAGGGGAAAGCGGACAAGGCCGGTCAGGGGCAGCAGGGTCGTCACGAGGGCAGCCCAGGTAACGAGGAGCATGCCGCCCCAGGGACTGTTGAGGAGGCCGGAGCCGGGCAGCAGAAAGACAAGAAAACGGTACGTGGCGGGCCGTCCGAGGCGGGCGGAAGTGGCGGCGCGCGGAATGAGGAGCAGGAACGCGAGAAGCAGCAGGTGGGCGAAGGCGGCCAGGATCACCCAGCCGAGGCGCCCTCCTGCCGGGTCGCCTTGCAGGAAACCCAGGGGGTCCAGGAGGTCGCGGCGCAGGGTCACGCTGAGGTCACCACTGACCATGCGGGCCAGGTTGCGCCGATCCGGGTAGCACAGGCGCGGCTGGCCCTGGCGGTATTTTTTCTGGAAGTCCGTGCCGGGCGAAGCGGGGTTCAGGCCGACGTTGTACTGCGCGGCGCTCAGGTCCGGGCGCAGGGCCAGGGCGGCGCGGTAGTCCTCCAGGGCCTGCGGTTTGTCGTCGCGTTCCTGTGAAATGACCCCCAGGTTGTTCAGCGCGCAGGCGTCCTGTCCGGCTTGCAGGAAGGATTCGCGAGCGGTGGTGCTGTCTCCGTCGAGTTGCGCGGCCAGGCCCGCGAGAATGGCGGTGTCGGGCGTGACGCGCAGGTTCAGGTCTTCGACGTTCGCGGCGTACCACCCACCCCCGTACGTTCCCATGTTCAGCGCGGGCGCCAGGAGACCCTGGCGGGTCTGGTTGGCCCATTGCCACCCGCCCAGCGTCACGAGCAGGGCAGCGCCCAGAATGAACAGCATCAGGCGTTCGCTGAACGAGGCATAACTCATCAGGTTCAGCCGGGCGCGGGTCATGGGGCGTTGCCACAGACTGCGGTAACGTCCGCCGAAGGCC
The DNA here is from genome assembly GCF_004634215.1 of Deinococcus fonticola. Classification (NCBI taxonomy): domain Bacteria; kingdom Thermotogati; phylum Deinococcota; class Deinococci; order Deinococcales; family Deinococcaceae; genus Deinococcus; species Deinococcus fonticola. Next base: position 36,713 of record NZ_SMMH01000032.1, read on the forward strand.
CGGGTGTCCTGCTGCTGCGTGCGCCACGCCCGCGTGGACAATGTAAGCAGGGCCGCCAGCAGGCTGATCAGCAGCGCTATGGTCGCCAGGCGCGCGGTGTCGCGCAGGGTGGCGGTGTCCTCGCTGCCCAGGTTGTAGAGGGAACCGCCGCGCTGGCTGCGGGCGAACTGCCGCCATTCCTCGGCTTCCCCGGCGCGGTCTTGCGCTTCGAGCAGCGCGGCGTAACGCTGGTACAGGGGGTCATGGCCCTCGAACTGCGGGTAAAGGTCTCGCAGGAACGACATCCACACCTCGGCGCGCGGCAAACGCTTTTGCGAGATCAGGGTGGCCGCGTACCTCGCCGGGTCACCGTAGGCCTTCAGCGCCTCGCGGCTCACGGGAATTTCCGGGTCGATTCCTCTGGCGGCTGCGTCCCTTTTGGCGTGTTCCAGGGCCAGGTCAGCCGCCGTGGGGAAGCCCGCCGTATCCAGTCGGGCGGCCAGCCCCGTCCACGCCGGGAAAGGCATTTGCGAACTCAGGGCGCGGCGCACGTTGTTCAGCGCGCCGTAACTGTCGCCCGCTTTCTGGCGCTCCTGCGCTTCCCTGAGCGCCAGAAAGGGATTTCCGGGAAAGAGCGTCGTCCAGCGGCTCACTTCACCTGCAGGCACGTGGTCGGCCACGCGGGCCAGCCACTGCGTGACCGCCGGATCCGGCGGAAGCACGGCCCGTTCCTGAACAGGAATGAAGAAGCCCGCTTCCGGGGCGGCCAGCGTGAACTGCTCGGTATAGCCCTTTCCTTGCGTGGTCACGCGCACCGCGCCACTTGCAGCGTCCAATGCGGACACCGGAGCGGGCAGGTCGGCGCGGCCCAGCACCCGGCCCTCGGCGGTGATGGCGTACACGGCAGGCCCCACGCCCACGTAGGAATTCCCTCCAAACTGAACAGGTTCGACCAGGGAACCCATCGCCTGTGGGAAGTTCAGGCGCCACACCACGCGCTCTTCCTCCCGGTCAAGCAGCGTGCGGCCTTCCAGCGAGACTTCCGCCTGGGCCAGACCACCACCCAGACAGCCCATACTCAGAAAGCACACGGCCAGGAGGAGGCGAAGAATGGCTTTCACGCTTTGACGGCTCCGTCGCCTTCCGGGCGCACGAGCAGGTGCACGGCCCTGACCAGCATGACGGCACTCCCGGCCAGAAATTCCCATGAACCTCCGAAGCGGGTGGACAGCCACCAGCCCACGGGTAAACTCACCGCTGTGACAAAGGGAATGGCGTTCAGTTTCAGGGCCTTTTGCAAAGTCGCCTTGTAAATAGGAACCAGTGCCAGCGCCAGGCCAATGGTTCCCAGAATCGTCAGGGGCGCCACGGGCAACAGGGCCCCCACGAAGGGCGCAATGCCTCCGCCGCCCTTGAAGCGGAAGAACACCGGGTAGCAGTGGCCCAGCACCACGCCCAGTACCGCCAGCCACGTCCACTCCGGGGCCAGCCCCTGCGCCAACCACCGCGCCAGCAGCGTCGCCACCACGCCCTTCAGGATGTCCAGCACAGACACCACCACCGCCGCCTGCCGGCCGTACTGACGGAAGGTGCCGCTCCCGCCCGGCAGGTCACGCGAACGAATGTCGTCGCCCCGCGCCCGCGAGTACAGGATGCCCATGACCACGGAACCCAGCAGGTAAGACACGACAAAGATGGCGGCAGGCATCACGCCCGCCATTCTAGGCTGGTGCGGCTGGGACACACTGCCGAACACGTTGCCAAATCGGGACGCCCGTTAAACTGGGCGTGATGCCTGTGCCAGAACTGACCCGCGCTGAATTACGCCGTTACGCCCGTCCGCTTCTGGTGGCGGAGTGGTCGGAGGCCGGGGCGCAGGAAAAAGTGAAGGCCGCCTCGGTGCTGATCGTGGGCGCGGGTGGGCTGGGTGGAGCGGTGATCACGCAACTGGCGGGCGCGGGTGTAGGGCAACTGATTATCGCGGACGGGGATACCGTCAGCCTCAGCAACCTGCACCGTCAGATTCTGTTCGACACGGCGGACGTGGGGAAATTCAAGGCGGAGGTGGCGTGCGCCCGCGCCCAGCGCATCAATCCCTTCGTGAAAGTAAAGGCCGCGCCGCAACTCACGCTGGAGAACGCGCCCGGCCTCGTCGGCCAGGTGAACCTGGTGGTCGACGCCACGGATAATTTCGAGACCCGTTACCTGATTGCCGACACGTGCCATGACGCTGGAAAAACCTATGTGTGGGGCGCAGCGGGCGGCACCACCGGACTGGTCACCGTGTTCAACGAACACTACGGATTGCGGCAGGTCTTTCCAGAACCCGCCGGGGCCGAATCCTGCGACGCCATTGGCGTGCTCGGCCCGCTGCCGAACGTGATTGGCAACGTCATGGCGGGCGAGGCGTTGAAAGTGCTGTCCGGCGTCGGTGAAACGCTGTTCGGTCGCCTGTGGATGTTCGATGCCCTGAGCGCCTCCGTGCGCGTGGTGCGCCTGAATCCACCCCCCCGGGCCACAACAGTCTAACGGGTTCAAAACAATCCAAAAACGTTGTTGTGCATGAGGTTTGAAAATGCAGATGACGGCCACAACGATCCCTATGCGGCTCTCCTGGGGATTCCAGTTGTCCCTGACAGTCTTTTCTGCTTCCCCCCGAGTCAATAGTGTGTTAAGCTCCATTTGAGCCGACCATCTGCATAACTGATTTCTGGGCTGACGATCTGCTCAAATTCATGTGCTGGAGGAAAAAAATATGGCCAAAGCCAACAAATCTGCTGCCAAGAAGCCCGCTGCCAGAGCCACCGCAAGCCAAAAGGTCGCCAAGACCCAACTGATCGAGATGGTGGCAGACAAATCCAGCCTGAACAAGAAGCAGGCCGGCGAAGCGGTCGCCACTGTGCTGGACACCATCGTGGAGGCGCTGCGCAGTGGCAAGAGCGTGGGCATGCCCGGCCTGGGCACCCTGAGCGTCACCAACACCGCCGCCCGTCAGGGTGTTCGGCCTGGCACCAGCGAACGCATCACCATTCCCGCCGGGAAGAAGGTGCGCTTCAAGGTGGCCACCACCCTCAAAGGCAACCTGTAATCCGGCCATGCCCTTCCTGCAACCTCTCCGGGCGCAGGAGTGGCCCTAGCTCTCAGGTACAGGCACTCCCTGAGCCTTCCCTGATGCCTGCCCAGCCTCCGCGCTGGGCAATGTCTTTTTTGAAGCATCTGCGACTCCTGTCGTGTCGCTCAGCCCTCACACGGTTTCCGTCCAATCCGTTATCGAATCGGGAAAACGCCCATTCGAGAACTCCTCTCCCAGTAACCGTTCTGTTCCTTCTCGCTCTGCTCGGGTTGAACAGTGGGCATAACTGTTCAACCGGAATTCATATCACACGCCCAAGCAAGAGGTGATTTCCCTGAAGCCAACGGCCTTCCGACCCGGTGACCGAGTCGTCCTGCCCCCCTATGGCATTGGCGTTATCTGCGGTACCTGCGCCAGACCCCTCGGGTGCGAAACGCTCACCTACTACCAGATTGAATTTCAGCACACTAGCAGCCGCGCTTTCGTTCCGGTACAAAGCTCTGCACCGACTGGTATGCGCCCGGCCCTCTCGCCAGCTGACCTTCCTACCCTCCTGCATGCCCTGCAGAATGGCGAACTGGACTTGCCACGCCAATGGTCTGTGCGTCACCAGCGCGTCACAGCGCTTCTCGCCAGCGGCGAACCCTACGAACTGGCGGCCATGATCGGGCAGTTTCACCGCTGGAACCTGAAACGCGCCCTGCCCGACCTGGATCGTCAGGCCTTTCGCAGAGGCGTGAAACTCCTGATGCAGGAAGTAGAGGGGCTGACAGGAAAAACGGCCCAGACCATTCAACTCTTCCTGGAACGCGCACTCCTTGAACCGCAGAGCCTCAATTAAAAGCTAAATCAGAAGCCACAAAAAATCTCCCCCGACCATAAGATCGGGGGAGATTAGAGACAGGAAGAAGAAGAGCAGCGATGGGGCGGAGCGATGAAAGGAGGTGATCCAACCGCACCTTCCGGTACAGTTACCTTGTTACGACTTCACCCCAGTCATGCGCCACAGCCTAGACACCTGCCTTGCGGCTCCCGGTGGTTTTAGCTGCAACGTACTCCCAT
>NZ_SMMH01000033.1 GCF_004634215.1 Deinococcus fonticola
CGCCCGCAGAGCCGCTGGTCGGTCAGGTGAAACGTCCGGTGGCGAACCGGACGTTCAAATCCCTGGATGAGGTCGAGGAGGTGTTGAGTCAGGAGTGCCAGCGCCTGATGGCCAATCCTTCAGTGGTTCGCTCGCTCACCTTCTTCCCTTGGATTCGAAATGTTCTGAACTCAATTTAGTTCCGTATAAAACCTATTTATGTGAATAATGACAGAAAGATGGTTTGGATAAAAGTCACAATTAAAATGTGAAAAATCTGTCACTGTCGAATAAAAACACAGAAATCTCACAGCGCGTCAGCTGGAAGTGCTGTTTAATTCTTCAAGAATGATGAAGAAAAACCTCAGCTTCTTCGCCCTTGGCCTCACCCTCCTGCTCGCCTCCTGCAACCAGGGCAGTAACCCCAGCGTCACTGCCCCCGGACAGACGGGCACGGCGCCCCAGCCTGGAACGGGCACCGACACCATCGCCAGTGACGAAGCCCTGAGTCCACTGGGCGTGGCCGCCGCGACCACCCTGACCGTGGGCCAGACCCGCCAGTTCAACGTCACGGTCAACGGCGCGGCCCCCACCCCGGGCCAGCTCGTGTGGACGACCACCAACGCTGGCGTGGTGAGCGTCACGCAGACCGGCCTGGCGACCGCCCGCGCGGCCGGGAGCGCCACCGTCCGCGCCGCCCTGGCCAGCAACCCAGGCGCTTATATCGACTTTCCTATCACGGTGACGGCCACCACGACCGCGCCCGCCCCCACGCCGACCAGCCCCACCACCACCTTCGCGCAGCGCGTGCTGGAACTGACGAACGCCGCCCGTGCCCAGGCCCGCACCTGCGGTACCACCAGTTACGCCGCCACCAGCCCACTGGCGTACAACGCCCTGCTGGAACAGGCGGCGCAGGGCCACGCCAGCGACATGGCCGGCAAAACCTACTTCAGTCACACCAGCCAGGACGGGCGCACCTTCGCGCAGCGCATCAGCGCCACCGGCTATGCCTGGCGCACCATCGGCGAGAACATCGCCGCCGGGCAAAGCACCCCGGAAAGCGTCGTGAGCGGCTGGCTGCAAAGCCCCGGCCACTGCGCCAACATCATGAACCCCGCTTTCAAGGAACTGGGCGTGGGGTACGCCTACAACACCAGCAGCAGCTACCGTTACTACTGGGTGCAGGACTTCGGCGCTCGCTAAAGTAAGCGGTCACTGCAAAGCCAGGCAAATAAAAGAGGAGGTCAGGGTCATCCTGACCTCCTTAAACCTGTTCCAGCCGTCGGTGCGGTGGCGGCGGCAATTCGACGTGAATGGCGTCGCCTGCTTTGACTTCTCCCCCACTCAGGACGATGCCCATGATGCCCGCCTTGCGGATCAGGTGGCCGTGTTCGTCTTCGTCCAGAACCGCTTTCAGCAGACCCGGCTGAAAATGCTCGATCTGAGCGCAGGGGTTGCGTAAGCCCGTGATTTCCACCAGCGCGGCCGGCCCCAGGCGCAACCTCGTTCCGGTGGGCAGCCCCAGCAGGTCGAGACCGCGAGTCAGGAGGTTCTCGCCCAGGTCGCCCGGTTGCACCGTGAACCCTTTCCCGGCCAGTTCGTCCAGCAGTTCGGCGTGAATCAGGTGAACCTGCCGCAGGTTCGGTTGATCCGGGTTCTGCCGCACGCGGGAGCGGTGCTTCACCTTGGTTCCGGCGTGCGCGTCTCCCTGCACACCCAGGCCTGCCAGCAGCTGAATGGAAGGGGTGAGCTGCTTACTGAACCGGTGCTGACCATCCTGACTGACAGAAACGACTTGCATTACTTCACCTCATTTGAAAGTGACGGATCAAAAAGTGGCTGCTCAAAAAGGCTCTGGGGCTGTTCCAGCAAGGCACGAATCGGCGCATAGCTGCGGCGGTGAACGGCCGAGACGCCCAGTTCGCGCAGCGCCACCCGGTGTCCTGGCGCACCGTAGCCCTTGTGGCCTGCGAAACCGTAACCGGGGTGCTGCTCGTCCAGTTCCCGCATCAGCCTGTCGCGCTCCGTTTTGGCCAGCAGGCTGGCCGCCGCGACGCTGTAGCTCAGGGCGTCCGCCCTGGGGGGGGCCAGCAGCGGCAGGTCGGTACGCAGTTTCAGGTAGTCGGTCACAAGCGCCTGGGGCGGCGGGTCGAGCCGCGCCAGGGCACGCGCTGCCGCCGTGTGGGTCGCCCCCAGAATGTTCAGGCGGTCAATTTCCTCCGGCCAGGCGTGCTCCACGGCGTAGGCCAGCGCCACACGCCGCACCTCCGTGGCGAACTCCTCGCGCTGGGCCGCCGAGAGCTGCTTGCTGTCTCTGAACGGGTAGTCCTGCGCCAAACCGGGCAGGATCACCGCCGCCACCGTCACCGGCCCGGCCCACGCGCCGCGCCCGGCCTCGTCCACCCCCGCGACCCGGAAGTAGCCGCGCCGCCAATGCTGACGCTCGAAGGCCCAGTCAGGGGTCACGGAAGGAACGGACATGCCTAGAAGGTAGCAAAGGTGGCCGAAGGCTACTCCTACCGTGCCCGCCGCACACACCGCCTCGCCTTCTGGCCTTAGCCTGGGGGCATGGGAAAGAAGTCACGCCTCGCCAACCACCTGCCGGCCACCGTGGAGCTGCGGGACATGCCGGGCACGCGGGTGATGTTCTGGGTGGTGAGCGCCTGCCCCTACTGCGGCGAACAGCATCTTCACCTGGCGGGCAACCTGCGCTCGGCCGATCCGGGCGAAACCCTGGGCGAACAGGCCGCGCCGTGCGACCCGGAAAAGGTCTACGAGTTGACGTTGCCACCCCGTCCCAGGAAAAAGAAGGGCAAACGTGGCCGCCGCACCGACTGGAGTGACGAGGACTGGTAGAAGGCGCCGTTTGCTTCCCGTATGCTGTCCCCATACTCTTTGAACTGGGCTTTTTGAACTGGGGGCAAAATTTTGAGGCTAGTGACACTTGTCGCGCGTGGTCTACTGTGGCTTTTCCTTCTGCTGGTGGTCGTGCTGGCAGGCAGTTTCTGGTGGTTGCGGGGCAGCACCACACCGCGTACGACGGGCCAGGTGAACTTGCCTGCCGGAGTGGTGCGTGGCCCGGTATCGGTCACGCGGGATGCCTGGGGGGTGCCGCACATTCGCGCTGCCACGGACGAGGACGCCGTATTCGCGCTGGGGTTCGTTCACTGGCAAGACCGGGCCTGGCAGATGGACTTTCAGCGGCGCGTGGCGCAGGGCCGCCTCTCGGAGATCGTGGGGAAACCCGCGCTGGAACAGGATAAGTTCCTCAGAACGTGGGGCTTTCAGCGGGCGGCGCAGTCGGCCCTGCCGGCCCTTTCCCCACAATCACGGAAACTGATTGCGGCGTACACGGCGGGCGTAAATGCCGCCATGAAACAGGGCAAAACGGCGCTGGAATTTCAGATTCTGCGGTACACCCCGGAACCCTGGTCTGAGGTGGACAGCGTGTCCTGGAGCAAACTCATGGCCTTCGACCTGGGCGGCAATTACGAGCAGGAAGTCCTGGGCGCGGCGGTGGTCAAGCAACTGGGACAGGCGGGGCTGGAGCAGGTCTTCCCACCCTACCCGGCGGGTGCGCCCACCATCCTGAGTGCCGACGAACTCGGAAAAACAGCGCAGGCGCAGCAAAACGGCGGAGAGGTCGCCCAGCTGGAAAAGGACACCATCCGTGTATTGCAGGCCAATCTGCGGGCGGCCCGCGCCCTGGGCATGCAGGCCGTGCCTGGCAAGGGCAGCAACGACTGGGTGATAGGCGGGAGCCGCACAGCCAGCGGTAAGCCCATCCTGGCCGACGACCCGCATTTGAGCCTGACCAGTCCCATGCTGTGGTATCTGGCAGACATCCAGGGCGACAGGTTGAAGGCGATCGGCGCGAGTATTCCCGGCCTGCCCGCCATTGTGATCGGGCGGAACGAGCGCGTGGCCTGGGGCGTCACGAACGTGAACCCGGACGTGCAGGATCTGTATCTGGAACCCGAAAACGCAACATTGACGACCCGTCAGGAAGTCATCAAGGTCAAAGGACAGCCGGACGTGACCCTGACCCTGCAGGAAAGCCGCCACGGCCCCATCATCAGCGGGGAGGGTGCGGAGGGGCTGGGGCAGCGCGTGGCCCTGAGGTGGACGGCCCTGCTGGGCGGGGACACCACCATGGACGCCTTTCTGGGTCTGAACTATGCCGCCAACTGGCCGGAGTTCACGGCGGCCCTGGAACGTTACGTGGCCCCCAGTCAGAACTTCGTTTACGCGGACGTGGACGGCAACACCGGGTATTACGCCCCGGGGAAAGTACCCATTCGCCGCGGCTGGGACGGCAGCCTGCCAGTGAAGGGTGACGGCTCGCGCGAGTGGACAGGCTTTATTCCCTTCGGCGACTTGCCACACACCTTCAATCCTGCCGACGCTCTGGTGGTCACCGCGAACAATAAGGTCGTACCGGACAGCTACCCCTTCAACCTGGGGAACAACCGCAACTGGGCCGAACCGTACCGCGCGCAGCGCATCACGGGGCTGCTGGAGGCGAAACGCACCGGCCTGACCGTCGAGGACGTGAAGAGGGTGCAACTGGATACGCACAGCCTGGTGTGGGAAGAGCTGAAAACCTACCTCCTGAGCGCCAGACCGGACGGCGAAGCGAGCGGAAAAGCCCTTGACCTGCTGAAAAACTGGGACGGGAATATCACCGTGAACAGCGTTCCGGCCACCATTTTCGAGATGTGGCTGCTGAAACTTCAGGAGATGGGTCGGGATGAGTTGAAGAGCGACGTCGCCATCAACAGCCTCGCCGTGAAAAACCAGCTGGCCAGCAGCGGGGAATTCTGCGGCCCGGATCACTCCTGCCAGGATGAGCTGACCCGCACGCTGAAGGCCGCTGCAGACGAGCTCACGCAGCGCCTGGGCAGCGACGTGAGCGCCTGGGAGTACGGAAAACTGCACCAGGTGGCGAGCAACCACCGCATTTTCGCGGACGTGAAACCCCTGGCCCGCTTCTTTAACCACAGCGCCCCCACGCCCGGCGGGACGAACACCGTGAACGTCGCGCGGCCCGACCATGACACATTCAAGCAGACGCACGGCCCCAGTTACCGCCAGATCGTCGACCTGAGCGACCTGAACCGCAGTGTGTACATCGGCAGCCTGGGCCAGAGCGGCAACCCCCTGCTGCCGCACGCCGCCGACCAGCAGCCCATGTGGGTGGCCGGCCAGTACCTGCCCATGAGCACCGACCCGAAAGACTGGGGCAAGACAAGCGTGATGATGCTGAAATAGTGCGGTCGCTTCCGCCCCTGGCCTGCCGAGAACAGAGCCTTCACCAGCCACCCCATTCGGCAGGCAGAATGGAACCTTCCGTGTGTGCTTGCCCCGTCCCATAGCCCCTTTTGCAGTCAACCCCTGTCTTGCAGCCGGGGTTGTCCTGATTCTGGGCAAGTGGTGCATTCCACTGTTGGATTTTGGCGCTCTCGTGCGATACTGAGGGTTATGGGTGTTATTCCTTATGTGATTGAACAAACCGGGCGGGGGGAGCGGTCGTACGACATCTACTCGCGCCTGTTGAAAGACCGGATTATTTTCGTGGGCACCCCCGTGGAGTCCCAGATGGCCAACAGCATCGTGGCGCAGCTCCTGCTGCTCGACAGCCAGAACCCCGAGCAGGAGATTCAGATGTACATCAACTGCCCCGGCGGTGAGGTGTACGCGGGCCTGGCGATCTACGACACCATGCGCTACATCAAGGCTCCCGTTTCGACCATCTGCGTGGGCATGGCGATGAGCATGGGCAGCGTGCTGCTGATGGCCGGGGACAAGGGCAAGCGCATGGCGCTGCCGAACAGCCGCATCATGATTCACCAGGGGTCGGCGGGCTTCCGGGGCAACACGCCGGACCTGGAAGTGCAGGCGCGGGAAGTCCTGAAGTTGCGCGATACGCTGGTGGAGATTTACCACAAGCACACGGATTTACCGCATGAGAAGCTGTTGCGGGACATGGAGCGCGATTACTTCATGTCGCCGGACGAGGCTTTGAAGTACGGCCTGATTGATCAGGTGATCGAGCGCACTCGTAGCATTGGGGGTGAGGAATGACCAAGGGTGGTGATCGGTGCTCTTTTTGCGGGCGGCAGCATCCCCAGATTGCCCAGCTCATCGAGGCTCCGGGGCGCGTGGCGTTCATCTGCAACGAGTGTACGGAGCGGGCGCATGATCTGGTGAAACAGCAGAAGAAGGCCGGCAGCGAGTTCAACATCGAAGAACTGCCCAGCCCCAAGGAAATCAAGGCCTACCTCGACGAGTTCGTGATCGGGCAGGACGAGGCGAAGAAGGCCCTGGCGGTGGCGGTGGTCAGTCACTATCAGCGTCTCTCTCACCCGGACGTGAACTTGCAAAAATCCAACATCCTGCTGATCGGGCCGACCGGGACGGGCAAGACGCTGCTGGCGCAGTCTTTGGCCGAGATGCTGGAAGTGCCCTTCGCCATCGCCGACGCGACCACGCTGACGGAAGCGGGTTATGTGGGCGACGATGTGGAGAACGTGATCGTGCGCCTGCTCCAGGCCGCCGAGTACGACGTGGCGGCGGCCGAGCGCGGCATCATCTACATTGACGAGATCGACAAGATTGCCCGCAAGTCAGAAGGCACCTCGATCACCCGCGACGTGTCCGGCGAGGGCGTGCAGCAGGCGCTCCTCAAGATCATCGAGGGCACGGTGGCGCAGGTTCCGCCGCAGGGGGGCCGCAAGCACCCGCAGCAGGAACTGGTGCAGGTGAACACGAAGAACATCCTGTTCATCGTGGGCGGGGCGTTCGACGGCATGGGCGACATCGCCCGCAGCCGCACCAACGTCCGCGCGGTGGGCTTCGGGGCCGAGCACAAGGGCGAGGAGAAGGACGAACTGCGCTTCCTGCCCGAAGACCTGGTGAAGTTCGGCCTGATCCCGGAGTTCGTGGGTCGCCTGCCGCTGGTCGTGCAGTTGCAGGATCTGGACGAGGACGCCCTGGTGCGGATTCTGACCGAGCCGCAGGGCGCCATCGTGAAGCAGTATCAGGCGCTGTTCGGGTTTCAGGACGTGGACTTGACGTTTACCGACGCGGCCCTGCGTGAAGTTGCGCACCGCGCCAAGGAACGCAAGACCGGGGCGCGGGGACTGCGGGCCGTGCTGGAAAAAGCCATGACCGACCTGCTGTTCGAGATGCCGGTGGACGGCCTGAAGGAACTGAAATTCGACAAGGATGACATCGACCACCCAATGACCCTACTTGAGTCTAAGGGACTCAAGAAGTCTGCCTAAATCCAACCAAGATTACAACACACTCTCCGCCTGCCGCCTAGAATCCTGGGACGCCGCAGGCGGGGGTATTTTTTTAAGATTCCTCCGCGATACACTTAAACATTCCCGTCCCGCCAGGGGCGGCCTCAAGGAGAAAGAATGATCTGGGAACTTCCCGTAGTCGCACTGAGAAACATGGTCATCCTGCCCGGCATGACCCAGAACATCGACGTGGGCCGCGCCAAGAGCAAACGCGCTGTGGACGAGGCCCAGGCCTCCGACCGCCGCGTGCTGCTGCTGACCCAGCGTGACGCCCGCACCGACGACCCCACCCTGGGCGAACTGTACGACATGGGCGTGCTGGCCGTGGTCAAGCAGGTCGTGCGGATGCCCGACAACACCTACCAGGTGCTGATCGAAGCCCAGGAACGCGCCAAAGTTGAAGGCGAAGTGCCGAGCGCCTACCTGCGCGTGCGGGCCGAAACGCAAGCCGCGCCCCCTATTTCAACAACCGGCGACGACAGCCGCGAAATCACCGTGCTGGCGCAGGAAGTCAAGTCCAGCTTCGAGGAGTACCAGCGCCAGAACAAGAACCTGCGCCTGGACAATTACCAGCTCGAAGGCATGAAGGCCCTGACCGACGCCGGCGTGCTGGCCGACCAGGTCGCGCACCACGCCACCTGGACGCCTGAGGAGAAGCAGGAAGTCCTGAATGCCGTGACCCTGCGCGAGCGCCTGGAAACCGTGCTGAAACTCCTGACCCGCGACACCGAGCGCTTCAACATGGACAAGAAGATCGCCGGGCGCGTCAAGGAGCAGATGGACGCCAACCAGCGCGAGTACTACCTGCGCGAGCAGATGAAGGCCATCGGCAAGGAGCTGGGCGGCGGCGAGGACGGCCCCGCCGAGGTCGAGAGCCTGCGCGAGAAGATCGAAGCGGCAGGAATGCCCGAAAGCGTGAAGGACAAGGCCCTGAAAGAGTTGCAGCGCCTGGAACGCACCCCCGGCGGCAGCCCCGAAAGTACTGTCGTGCGCAATTACATCGACTGGCTGATTGACGTGCCGTGGAGCAAGCGCGACGAGGAAATCCTGGACATTGCCCGCACCCGCGACATCCTGAACGACGACCACTACGCGCTGGACGACGTGAAGGACAGGATTCTGGAATTCCTGGCGGTGCGCCAGCTGACCCACAAACCCGCCGAGAAGGCGGCGGAAGGCGAAGGCACCGAAGAGGCGAAGAAGGAGCGTACCGCCGAGGAACGCACCGACGACGCCGAACTGCGTGCGCCGATTCTGGTGCTGGTCGGCCCTCCAGGGGTCGGGAAAACCTCGCTGGGCAAGAGCATTGCCCGCAGCCTCAACCGCAAGTTCGTCCGCATGGCGCTGGGTGGCGTACGCGATGAGGCCGAGATTCGTGGGCACCGCCGCACGTACATCGGCTCGATGCCGGGGCGGATCATTCAGGCCATGAAGACGGCGGGCGTGACCAACCCCATCATCCTGCTCGACGAGATCGACAAGATGAGCAGCGACTGGCGCGGCGACCCCAGCAGCGCCATGCTGGAAGTGCTCGACCCCGAGCAGAACCACACTTTCCAGGATCACTACCTGGAAGTGCCGTACGACCTCTCGCAGGTCATGTTCATCACCACGGCGAACAGTCTCCAGACCATTCCGCGCCCGCTGCTTGACCGCATGGAAGTCATCAATATTCCCGGTTACACCCAGCCGGAGAAAGTCGAGATTGCCAAGCGTTACCGCGTGCCGCGCCAGATCAAGTCGCACGGGCTGGACGGCAAATTGGAGATTACGGACGGAGCGCTGAACCGCATTGTCGAGGAATACACCGTCGAGAGCGGCGTGCGTAACCTGGACAGGCAAATCAGCAAACTGGCCCGCAAGGCTGCCCGCGAGTTCCTGGAAAACCCCTGGGACGGCGTGAAAGTCATCGATGCGCCGCAGGTGCCGGATTTCCTGGGCGTGCCACTGCACCGTCCCGACCGCATGGAGAAAGAACCGCAGGTGGGCGTGGCGCAAGGCCTGGCCTGGACGAGCGTGGGCGGCGCGATGCTGCTGGTCGAAGCTCTGGCGACTCCCGGTAGCGGCAAGATCAGCATGACCGGTTCCCTGGGTGACGTGATGAAGGAAAGTGTCGGCGCGGCCATCGCTTACCTGCGCGCGCACGCAGGCGAGTATGGAGCGGACACTGACTTCCACAAGAACCTGGATGTTCACGTTCACTTCCCCGACGGCGCCACCCCCAAAGACGGCCCCAGCGCCGGGATTACCATCGCCACCGCGGTGATCAGCGCCATCACCGGACGCCCGGTGCGCCTCGATGTCGCCATGACCGGCGAGATCAGCCTGCGCGGCCGGGTGCTGCCCATCGGCGGGGTCAAGGAGAAACTACTGGCCGCGCACCAGGGCGGTATCCGCGAAGTGATTATTCCCAAGGACAACGAACCGCACCTTCAGGAGGTACCCGACAGCATCCGTGGCGACCTCAAGATTCACGTGGTCGAGCGTGTCGGCGAAGTCCTCGACCTGCTGCTGCTGCCCAAACCGCAGACGGAACAGCCGACGATTCCGCCTGCCCAGGGCCAGAACGTGACCCGCCCCGGCGCCTGAGAACAGCGCAGAAAGCCAGCACAAGACCCCAGGTTCATTTCCTGGGGTTTTTTCGTGACCGCTGCGAATCGAGAACGCTGTCCTGCCCGCAGTTCTATTGTCCAGCGTTTGCGGGGCGTGTGAGCCCTTGCGTGACCAGCACGAGCAGCAGCAGCAGCGCGGCCAGGGCCAGAAAGGCGACGGGGATGCTGCCTGAACCGTACTGCGCGTTCGTCCAGCCGATGAGGCTCGGGGAAACGGCGCCGCCGAGGCTGCCGGAGATCAGCAGGAACGGCACGGTGCGGACGGGAATTTCGCGGCTGAGCCACACGAGCGTCGTGGGGAACACCGGGCCGACCGCGAGGCCGGCGAGCAGGTACAGGGGAGCGGCGAGGGTCGGGACGAGCGTGGTCACCAGGGTGGCGAGCGTGGCACTAACCACCGCCCCAAGAACCAGACGCTGCGGCTGGAAGCGTGCCCCGAAGGCGCCTGTCAGCAGACGGCCGATCATCAGGCCCGCCCAGTACCCACTGACGATCAGAGCGGGATTTGTCCAGTTCAGGCCGGTCAGGTGAGTGGCGATCCAGGCTCCGAACCCCACTTCCAGCGCCACGTAAGTGCCCAGGAGCAACGAGAACATCAGGGGAATCCAGAGGGGGACGCGTCCACTTTCGGCCTGTCCAGTTCGATGTTTCGGGACTTCCGGCACGTTCCACAGACTGACGGCCCCCAGGGTGAAGAGGGCGAGCACGGCGATTACCAGAAATGGCACCCCTAGGCCTTGCGGGGCGCTGGCGACAACCAGCAGCGGCGAGAGCAGGCTGCCCAGGCCGAACACGGCGTTCACGGTATTCGAGGGGCGCGTCCCAAGGCTGGCGTAGGCAGTGTTCAGGGCGGCGCTGACGATACCCAGACCCAGGCCGCCGGTCAAGGCGCCCGCCAGGGCCAGCGTCCAGCCCGGCGCCAGGGCAACCAGCACCACGCCGATCAGCAGAATGCCCAGGCCCGCGTTCGCCACGCGCCGCGTACTGAAGTGGGCCAGGGCCACGCCCGTCAGCAAAGGTGCGGCAGCCGATCCCAGGAAATGAACGCTGGCGACCAGGGCCACGCCCTCCGTATTCACCCCAAACTTGCGCTCAAAGGCCGGAAAGGCCGGGCCGTACACCGCCTGAAGAACGCCCATGGTCAGGAAGGCCAGCAGGCCGGGCAACAGGGTCAGGTGGGCACGGGGCGAGCGGTCAGGGGGCAAGCGGTCGGGGTGGGAGGAGGCAGGCACAGGGTGGCAGCATAGCGGGCCACACCTCCCCCAATGCAGGCCCAGTGCAGTAAAAGCCAGTCAGGGGCGGAATGCTGTGCTTTCAGACCTGTGCTCTACGCTGACGCCGTGCAAAGAAAAGCACCCCTACCCGCCCCGTCTGCGTCCTGCCCGATACAACTCACTCGCACTGCCCGGCCAGAAATGCACCTCTCATTTGGACATATGCTCCAGAAAATGGTATGGAACTGGGCACGGAACGTATGACACACTGAGCAGAACGTGGAAACGCAACTGGCCCTGCTTGAGTTGTACGAGTACAAGGTGACCGACCTTACCCAGGGCCGGCAACCGCTGGGGGGGCGGCGTTCCCTGCTGGAACTGCGTGACGAGTTGCGGCAAGCTGATCTGGACGCCGCCCTGACGCGCCGTTTTGCCAGGGTCGATCGGCTCTTCCGGGACTCGAAAAGGCGCGCCCCAGTCGAAGCGTCGCTCCACACACCTGAACAGCAAGTCGAGGAGGTGCGGGAACCATTCACCGCGTCCCACCGCGTTAGACAAACAGAGTCACCGGAAGCGGCGGCCTGGCAGGAATTGCAGCAACTCGTGTGGTTCAGCCGACTTCAGGAGCGGGTGCAGGCGCTGGTGCTGGCGGCCCGCCGCGAGGCTGGGCACGCCACCCTGCGCGTCATCTACGCCGTGACCGAAACGGCGGAGCGCGCCCTGCGGGGCGTCACGGAGGCGTTCGCAGTACCGCTGGCGGACGACCGATTGCTGTCGCTGGATGACCGTGAAATTGCTGTGCAGCTCGGGGAGGCGCTGTGCCATTTGCTGCTGACCCGGGAAGGCGAGCTGGCCGTCCTCGACGCCCTGTCGCTCACGCGGGCGCAGCCTTTCCCGCCGCACGCGGACGAGGCGCTGCTGGCGGCACGGATCGAGGCGGTCGAACGCGAGCCCCTCAGCCCGGCGGCGCGCGACGACCTGATTCGCGCCCTGCGTCAGCAGTACCCGCAAACGCCCGGCCCGCGTGAACGGCCTGCCGTGAGGCTGGCCTGCGCCCGGCTGGAGCATGTGCTGGAGGCCGAGCTTCAGGGCCGCCCGCGCCTGACCGAGGTGCCGCCAGGCAGCGTCCTGTACTCCGACGACCCGCGTACCGAACTGACCGACCCCCCGCAGGAACAGGACGAACTGGTGATCTTTCTGGGCGGGGCAGGCCAGGAAACGTACTGGCACGACCTGCACCTGCGCTGGCAGCGGGTCGGTCAGGACTGGCACCTGATGCTGGACAAGCAACTCGTGCTGCTGCGGCCCTCGCTGACGGCGGCGCAGCGGCACCTGAAAGTCAGGCTGAACCAGGAAATCCTGTGGCTGTACCACACCGGCGACTACCTGCTGCTGCGGCACACAGCGTCGCCCCAGCAGACCCTGCGGCAGCTGGCGCAGCAGGCGCACCTCACGGCGCAGCTGCTCGACCCGGCACAGACCTACGCCAATTTGCGGCTGGGACGCGCAGTGTCCCGTGCCCTGCGCGACATGCCGGTTGACCCGCAGGAATTCTGGCCCGCTTCCGCTGCGAAATACTCCGGCGTGGACGCGGCCGAGTTGCTGGCTTTCGCGCGCCAGGGCGCGGCCACCCTATTGACCCTGGCCGAACAGCGCCGCGCCGGGGACGTGCAGGAACTGATGAACGACCTGGCGCCCCTGCTGCATGTTCCCCAACCGCACGTGCTGGTTCTGCAACGCGCCCTGGAGGACGTGCAGGTGGTCACGCAGACCAACGCGGAAGTTTCAGCTTACCCGCTGGTCGTGCCCACGGGCGGCCACTTCAAGGCGGTGAAACTGCGGGAGCAGCCGCTCAATTTGCAGTGCAGCGGCCGTGTCGTGACCCTCAGCCGCGACTACAAAGGAGACGTAGCGGTGCTGCTGCCAGGCGGCCCGAGCGGTGAAAAAGCGGTGCTGACCGATCTGCTGGTGGTGGCTGTCGGCGACCTGAGCCTGGTGCTGGTCAAATGGCAGGGCTGGGTGGCGGCCATGACCATCCCGCAGCTTCCCGCGCGGGGCTAAAGGCTGAACTGAACTTAGGTGCGGTTCAGTCGCGCCCCTGCGGGGCCGGCTCGGAAGCGTTCGCTCCGTTGGGGGCCGGGGCGGTGGGGCTGGCGGGCACAGCGGCCTCGGCCCGAATAACCTGGGGCTGGGCGGCGATGACCGTCACCTCGGCGGGTTTGACCGTCTGGGTCGCCGGCCCGGACAGTTCACGGGTGGCGTCCTCAAATTCTTCCTTGAGGCCCTGGGTGCTCTTGCGGAATTCGCGCAGGCCCGCCCCCAGGCTCTTGCCCAGTTCCGGCAGTTTACGCGGCCCAAAAATCAGCAGGGCGACGATCAGGATGGTCAGAATTTCAGGAAAACCAAGTCCGTTCATGAAAACCTCGTGGAGCCGGGCGGGCGGCAGGGCTGGGGAATGCGGTGCACTTCAGGGCGGAAATCAGTGCAGGAAAGGAGGGGCCAGGGTCGGTAAAGAGCAGGGCGACTGACCATACAGCGACTGGTTCCAGTCTACGCCCGGCACACCTGCCGCACCGTGACGCCCTGAACACCGGGCCAAAGCCTAAGGAGGAAAAGTAAAACGGACGTGAAAGGCGAGGGATAAATATAGAGATTGGAGGTGTTCTGCCCACCTCTAGCGCAAAGAGGGCTCACCGGCCTGATCCTCGCGGCGTTCGGGGGCCAGGTCGCGGTAGGCCCGCAGCGTGCCGTTCATGAAAGCGACATACAGCGTGCCGTTGGCGGCCAGCGGGGTGGCCTGCACGCCGTGCTTTTCGCGGTGCGTCCAGCGCGGTGCACCGCTGGGCAGATCCAGGGCCACCAGTTCGCCTGCCTCGGAGGCCAGGAACACCAGGCCGGCGCTGATGACCGGGCTGGCGGTCACGCGCCCTTCCAGACGGTGCTCCCACAGGTCTTCACCGTCATTGAGCTTCAATGCGCGAACGGCGCCGCCCCAGCCGGACACCACCACGACGCCCTGCATGGAGGGGTCGGCCAGCTTGCCGGGCAGGGCGGCCGACGAGATGGCCGGCGCGGCCCACACCTCGTCCTCCAGGTCGTACGTCCACAGAATGGGTTCAGCCATATTCAGGCTGACCCGCCCGCTGGCGGCGCTGAGGCGCAGGGCGTGCACTTCCCCGGCCCAGGTGGCGACCACCAGGGTGGCCTCACCGGGCGCGGTGGGATACAGCGCGGGCGTGGCGTGCACGGTACCAATCTCCACTTTCCACAGGGCGTGGCCGCTGCGGGCTTCCACGGCGTGCAGCCAGCCGTCCTCGTCGCACACCAGGGCGGCCCCGGCCCACAGGATGGGGCTGGCAGCCAGCGGCCCGCCGGTGCGGTAGGCCCAGGCCAGTTCCCCGGTGCGCAGGTTCACGGCGTGCAGGTGACCGTCGCGGCTGGCCGCCAGCACGCGGTTGGCCCATACGGTGGGGGCCCCGGTAAATTCGGCGCGGGCCTGGTGCCGCCAGATTTCCTGCCCGGTCTGCAACTCCATGCGGCGCAGGGTGCCGTCCCAGGCGCCGTACAGCACATGACCGCCGATGAAGGTGGCCGGCGCGGTCACTTCATCTCGGGCGGCGTAGGTGGCGTAAGGGCGGCCCGAGGCGTGCGTCAGCACCAGTTGCCCGCCCCGGGTACCCACGCTGATCAGGTCGCCTTCGCCCACCACGGCGGCGGGCCAGGTGACCTCGCCGGGCAATGCCACACTCCAGGCCTCGTGCAGGCCGGCCACGCGGGCCGGGCCGTCGGCGTGCTCGCCGGTGCGCGTGCGCCCGCCGCGGTACTGCCCCCGGCTGTGGTTCGCCCACAGGTTCTGGCGCGCCAGTTCCCACAGGTGCGCCAGCGCCTCGCCGCTCGCCGGTCGGCGTTCCGGGCGTTTGGCCAGCAGCGCCAGAATCACGCGGGCCACCGCGTCGGGAATGGCGGGGTTCAGGTCGCGCGGATCCGGCACCGCCTCATAGACATGCTGGTACAGGATGCTCTGGTCACTGTCGCCCAGAAACGGCGGACTGCCGCACGCCACGCGGTACAGCACTGCGCCCAGCGCATACAGGTCGCTGCGGGCATCCACTCCCGTGCCCCTGGCTTGCTCGGGGGCCATGTAGATGGGCGTTCCCAGCGTCACGCCGCTGCGCGTGAGGTTCAGGGTGTGCTCGGAAAGCGCCACCAGCCCGAAATCCATGATGCGCGGCAGGCCCGAGTCGTCCAGCAGGATGTTGCCCGGCGTCAGGTCACGGTGCACGATGCCCTGCGAGTGAATGAAATGCAGCGTGCGCGACACGAACTCGGCCGCCGTCAGGAAACGCGAGAGAGGCCTCAGCGCGTCCTCCAGCGGCCCCAGCGACGTCAGCGGCCCGCCGGTCATCAGTGGCATGGTGAAAAAAGGCCGCCCCCCCGGCGTTTCCTCGCCCAGATCCAGCACCGGCACGATGCCGGGGTGCGTCAGGCGGGCCAGCGTACGCACCTCGCGCAGAAAGCGCCGCCGGTCGGACTCGGGCACGTGTGCATGCATGGCCTTGAGCGCCACTTCCCGGTCCATCAGGGTATCCAGGGCGCGGAACACCTGAGCACTGCCGCCCTCGCCAATCAGCGCGAGAAGGTCGTACCTTCCCACCAAGTTCTGTCCGGCTTCCAGCGGCATCCTGCCCCCAGTGTAGTTCGGCCGGCGCCCGGAACGGCCTTGAATGTTCAATATCGCAAGGTGAACCGGGGCGACCCCCATATCGGAGGCCGCCCCGGGCTGGATGACTCAGTCTTTACTCGTGGTCGTGCATGTCGGGCGCGTGTGCGTGCCCGTGGTCGAGTTCCTCGGCGGTGGCGTCACGCACGCCCAGCACCGTCACGTCGAAGTGCAGCGTTTCGCCGGCCAGAGGGGGGTTGAAGTCCACTTTCACGCTGTCGCCGTTCACACCGATCACCGTGAAGGGAATGACGCTGCCGTCCTCGGCCTGGGCGTAGTACGTCGAGCCGACTTCGATGTCGTCGTCGAAGTCCTCGCGGCTGAGTTCCTCGACGGCGTCCACGTCGCGCATGCCATAGCCTTCCTCGGGCGTCACGGTGACCTGCATGGTGTCACCGGTGGTTTTGCCTTCCAGGGCTTTTTCCAGGCCGGGGATGATGTTGCTGTGCCCGTGCAGGTACACCAGCGGCTCGCCGGGTTCGCTCTGGTCGATGACCTCGTTGTGAACGGTGAGTTTGTAATCCAGGTCGACGACTTTGTCCTTGGTGATGTTCATGGGTGCTCCAGTATGAATGATGGCGAGGAACCAGACGGTTCGGTCGAGAAGGCGCTCTGATTCAAGCTCCGTCAGGTTAGCGTGCCGAACCGCAGGCACGATGAACGTTTCCTTTAGCGCGTCCGGAACGACCAGCCCACCGGGCCGGCGTCCGTCTGGAAAAGGATGTGCACCTGCGCGGCGCGCGGCAGCGGCTGGCGGGGCAGGGCGATGGCGACCCCCTGCGCCTCCAGCACGCTGCGGCCCACGCGGGTGTCCCCCGCTGACGCGCCGCTGAAAGTCTGCGCGGTGAGCAGGCACACGGCAGCGGCCTTGCCGTTGATCTTCAGTTCGGCCCGACGGGCGGCGCGGCCCTGGCCCAGCAGCAGGGCGATGGGCGCTCCGACCGGGTGCGCGTAACCAGGGCAGCCGGGCAGCGCGTCGGGGAACTCGAAGCGCGAAAGTGCCTGCGGGGCCAGCACGCTGCCGGGGCGCGGGAACCTCACCGGGTATTTTGCGGCGCCCGTGCGCCCACGTTTCACGTCCAGCACGGCGGCAGTGTGAATGTCGCCGGCAGCGTCATGCTTGACCGAGAAGGCCGCCCGGCTCAGGCGCGGGTCGAGGAGTTGCGGCAGATGAAAAGGCCCGTTTTGCCAGTACGTCAGGGCCTGCGTGGCCGTCGCTTCGGGGCGCACGGTCACGTAGTAATGAGCGTGCGCGCAGTTGGCCCCGGCCGGCGTGTAGTGCGGGTCGGCGGGGTCTTCGCGGTGGCTTCCGGTGTCGGTGCGGGTCAGGTAGTTGGCGTGCGCGTCGCATTCGGCCTGCCAGCCGGGCTCGGCTTTCACGCCCGGCAACCCGGCGAGGGCCCGGACGGCATTCAGGGCCGCCAGCGGGGTACTGGGAAGCGGCGCCGGGGCCAGAGGTCGCGGAAGTTTTGGGGCTTCACTTTTCTGCGCTGGCAGCACGGCGCGCGGCGGGACGGGCCGTGGGGGCGTGTTCTCGGATGGCGTACTGGCCGCCGGCGAAGGTGGCTTGACCGGCGTCTCCAGCTTCTCAGCCACAGAGGGCGAGAGGGGTGCAGCGGGAACGACCGGGGAGGGGGGGGCCACAGGGGCCGTCCGCGCCTGCTCGGGGGGCGACGGGGACGGGGCAGCGCGCTGGTTCAGCCAGCCGAGTCGCCTCATGCCCAGCACGCCGGCGGCAAGCAGGAGTGCGGCAACGAGCAGCAGGCGCAGCAGGTGACGGAGCATCTGCGGATCATGGTAAGCCGCGCGGTGAAGGTGGTGGGCCGAGCGCCTATGCTGCCTGCATGACTGCCCCCACCTTTCCGATGTTCGTGAGTGTCGAGGACGCCCGGCACCTGCTGGCCCGCCTGCTGCCCGTGAAGGGGGAAGAAACCGTGCCGCTGGCCGCCGCCCTGGGCCGCACGCTGGCGCAGGACGTGGCGGCGCTGGTCAGCCATCCCAGCGCCACCGAAAGCGCCCTGGACGGCATTGCCTGCCGCGAGGCGGACACCCTGGCGGCGCCCGTGACCCTGCAGGTGGTGGGCGAAAGCCGTGCCGGTCAACCTTTTGGTGCCCAGGTGCAGACCGGCGAATGCATCCGCATCTACACGGGGGCGCCGCTGTGCCCCGGCACCGACGCCATCTGTCCGATCGAGCAACTGGCGGACGTGGACGCCCACCACGTGCGCCTGCTGCGCCCGGCCAGCCGCGGGGACGTGCGCCCCGAGGGGGGTGACTTTCACACCGGCGAGGTGGTCTTGAAGGCCGGTTTGCCTCTCACGCCGTCGCGGCTGGCGCTGGTGGCGGCGCTCGGGCACGCTGAGGTGCAGGTGAAGGCCCGCCTGAGCGTGGCGCTGCTCTCCACCGGGGACGAGGTGGTGGCCCCCGGCACGCCCCTGCAGCCGGGGCAGGTGTACGACAGCAACAGCGTGGGCCTGAGCGCCCTGCTTCAGGAATGCGGCTGTGAAGTGGTGGCGCTGGGCCACGCGCCGGATCGTCCGGACGCCCTGAAGGCCATGTTGCGCGAGGCGGGCGGCGCCGACCTGCTGCTCACCAGCGGCGGCGTCAGCATGGGTCGCTACGATTTCATGCGCGACCTGCTGGTGGAGCACGGAGAGGTGGAGTTCTGGAAGATTCGGATGCGCCCCGGTGGCCCCGCCATCCTGGGCCGCTGGAACGGCCTGCCGGTGTTCGGCCTGCCGGGCAACCCGGTGAGCAGCCTGGTGGTGTTTCAGGTGATCGTGAAACCCGCCCTGACGGGGCAACCCCTCAGAACGCTGCGCCTGAAAGCCGGCACCCCGTTTAAAGCCCTGCCGGACAAGACGGCCTTCTGGCGTGCAACCGTGCTGAACGGTGAGGTACACGAGTACGCCCGCCAGGGCAGCGGCGTGCTGCGCTCGCTGAGTGACGCCGACGCCCTGGTGATCGTGCCCGAAGGGCAGGCGGTGCAGGCCGGCGAGAGCGTGGAAGCCCTGCTGCTGTAAGGCTTATCGGAGTTGGTGTGATACGGATTGAACCGCTTTGTCAACGATTCCATCAGGGGTGGTCTTACCCCCAGCGGCGGAGCATGCGTTCCCACTGCCTGTCCCAGACCTGTGCGGGAATGCTGCTGGGGTTCAGGAGGTCGTGCAGGTCACGGCTGTTCAGTTCACGGTACTCGCCGACGTCCATGTCGCCCAACCACACGCCCCCCACGCGGTAACGCATCAGGCGCGTCACCGGGTGAGCGATGGCGTCCAGCATGCGCCGCACCTGCCGTTTGCGCCCCTCGCCCAGCACGATGAACGCCCCGTCGGTGGCGACCTGGGCGCTGAGGGCGCGGGCTGGGCCATCGTCCAGTTCCACGCCGTCCAGCAACTGATCCAGCTCGGCCTGAGTGGGCGGAGCGTCCCCGGCCGTCCAGGCCCGGTAGGCTTTCTCGTGGCCATAACGCGGATGCGTCAGGGTCAGGGTGAGTTGCCCGTCGGTGGTCAGCAGCAGCAGGCCCTCGGAGTCGCGGTCGAGCCGGCCCACCGGGTGCAGGCCGGGAATGTCCGGCATGGCACGGAGGACATTTTTGCGCCCGTATTCGTCCTGCGCGGTGGTCACGTACCCGCGCGGCTTGTAGAGCGCGAAGGTGACCGGCTCGGCCGCCTGCGTTTCGATTAGCTGTCCGTCCAGGCGAATGTCGTCGTGTTCCGTCACGGACTGCCCCAGTGTGGCGGGCTGGCCGTTCACGGTGACGCGCCCGGCCTTGATAATTTCCTCGGCGGCGCGGCGCGAGGCCACCCCGGCGCGGGCCAGGCGCTTTTGCAGGCGTTCAGCGGCCACGTGCGCCCCCCGATGCGTAACTCAGGATGGCACTGAGCGCCAGGGCCCCCAGCAGCAGGCACAGGCCCAGCAGCACTGCGCGCAGCAGGGCCGGCATGGCCTCGCCACTACGCATCACCGCCGGCAGGAGTGTCGCCACCATCAGCAGGTTCCCGCCCGCCAGACCGCCCACCTTCGCCCCGTCGGGGCGCTGGGCCGCCGCCACCTGAAACGTTCCCCAGGCCAGCAGCAGGCCGCCCAGCACCCGCGCCAGCCACAGCGGCGATACGCCCAGCAGCCGCGCCACGTCCGGCGGAATGAAGTACAGATACAGGCCGACGGGAATCAGCAGCAGGGCGGTCAGGCGAAAGGCGGCACGTAGCACGCCCGCCAGTGTACCCCGGCCCAGCGAGCCGGCTCTGTGCAACGGCCCTGTGCATCGGCTCTGCTACGCTCCGGTCATGCCCGTGATTGCCGTGGACAAGCCCCTGCACCTCACCTCGCACGACGTGGTCAGCCGCGCCCGCCGCCTGCGCGGCACCAAACGGGTCGGCCACACCGGCACCCTCGATCCCCTGGCCACGGGCGTGCTGGTGCTGTGCGTGGACGACAGCACCAAAGTCGTGCAGTTTATGGAGCGCGACAGCAAGGATTACCTGGCATGGATTTCACTGGGCGCAGGCACCCCCACGCTAGACGCCGAAGGGCCGGTGGAACAGGTGTTGGCGGATGAAAGGTGGAGCGTGGATGAACAGCGCGTGCGCGAGGTGCTGGCGGGCTTCACCGGGCCGCAACAGCAGATTCCGCCGCAGTACAGCGCCATTCAGGTCGGAGGGCAGCGCGCCTACGCGGTGGCGCGGGCCGGCGGGGAAATCGACCTCCCCGCGCGCGACATCGTGATTCATGGCCTGGAGTTGCTGGGCGTGTACGCCAGCCTGCAGGACGCGCCCCGCACATTTAACCCGGCGGACTGGTCACCCGCGCAGCAAGGAATGACCTTCACCCTGCCTGAACCGCTGGGAGTCTTCCCTACCCTGCTGGTGCGGGCCAGCGTGGGCAGCGGCACCTACCTGCGCTCGCTGGCGCGGGACGTGGGCGCGGCCCTGGGCGTTCCCGCACACCTCGGCGGCCTGGTGCGCACCAGGGTGGGGCGGTACAGCCTGCGCGACGCCGTACCGCTGGAGCAGGTGGCCGAGGCTCAGGGTCTCCCCGATCTGGCGGCCCTCGACTTCCCGGTCATCCACGCCGACGAACGCACCGCCCGCGAACTCCGGCAGGGCAAACGCCCGCTGCACCCCGCCCAGGGCCGCCACGTGGTTACGCTGAACGGCGAACTGGTGGCCGTCGTGGATGGCGACGGAACACAACTCAAGGTGGTGCGGGCCTGGGCGTAATCCTGGCCGTCACGCTCTTGCGTGAAGGTAGGAAGAGAGCCACTCGATGCCGTCCAGAACAGGCATCGCCACTCTGAATAAAGAGAATTGACCCTCATGTTCAAACCATAAGCAGTTCCCCGCCTGCCAGGATTTTCAGCACGGCCGCCCTGCGTTTCCCGCGACGCAGCAGGAGCCGTGAATGTCGCCCCACAACGCAAAGCCCCCTCCGGTCGGGAGGGGGGCATGGGGAACAGTGGCTGAAGAGGTAAGGGCTTCAGTGCCGCAGGTAAGCCAGAATCAGGTCACGGGTGGCGCCCAGCGCATCCTGGTGCATCCGCTCGTAAGCGTGGCTGGCGTCCACGCCGGGGCCGATCAGGGCGACGGGGTAATTGCCGCCGGCCCGCCAGGCGGCGCTGCCGTCGCTGCCGTAGTAGGGGTAGATGTCCACCCGCAGGTCGATGCCGTGTTCGGCGGCGGTGCGGCGCAGGCGGTTGCCGAGCAGATGGTCGTAGGGGCCGCTGCTGTCGGCCACGCACAGGGTCACGGCGTGTTCGCTGCTGGTCTGCCCTTCCCCGACGGCGGCCATGTCCACGGCGATCAGTTCGTCGGTGTGCGCGGGGATGCCGGTGGCGGCGCCGTGCCCGACCTCCTCGTAGGTGGTGACGTGAAAATGCGCGGTGCGCGGCGCGGGGTTTTTCAGCAGGTCACGGGTGGCCTCGATGAAGATGGCGACGGCGGCCTTGTTGTCCAGGTGCCGGGATTTGATGTGCCCGCTGGGCATGAGGCGCGGGCGGGCATCGAGGCTCACGAAATCGCCCACCTGAACACCGAGGGCGCGGGTGTGCTCGGCGCTGGTGCTGAGTTCGTCGAGGCGAACTTCCATGACGCTCTGTTCGCGCTTCATCTCGCGCAGGGCGGGGCCGTGCACGTGCGTGGACTGGCGAACGTTCACGACGGTGCCCGTCACGACGCGCCCGGACTGGGTGTGGACTTTCACGTCCTCACCCTCGATGGTGGCCCAGTCGTACCCGCCGAGCATGAACAGCAGCAGGCGTCCGTTGCCTTTGATGCCTTTGACCATGGCGCCCAGCGTGTCCACGTGGCCGCTGAAGGTGACGTGCCCTTCGCCCGTGCCCGGCACTTCCCAGGTGAGGGCGCCTTTCTTGGTGCGCTGGGACTGCACGCCCACTTTGCCGAGTTCCTGCTCGATGAGTTGCACGGCCTGCTCGGTCATGCCGGTGGGGCTGGGCGTGTCGAGCAGGCGCAGCAGGAACTCGGTCGTGTCGGGGGCGGTGGGTTGGGGTGGAGCAGTTTGGGCTGGGTTCATGCGTTCTCCGGTTGAGGTGTGGGGGTGAAAGCGGCGCCATCGACCTGGTAGCCGTGAGCGCTGGCCTGCGCGGTCATGCTGGCGTTTTCGGGTGAATCCTCCAGCGCCAGGAAGCGGATTTGCCGGACGGCCCGCGCCCGCAATTCACCGTCGAGGGCCGAGGTGGCGAAGGCATCGGGTTTCACGGCACGCAGCAGCAGGTCGCCCGTTTCGGTGCGAAAGTCGGGGTGCAGAATCCAACCGCGGCTGAAAGTTTCGTGGTCGCTGCCCGCCTCGCCGTCCCACTGCACGATCACGATCAGTTCACCGCGAGCGCGGGCCTCGTCGACCTCGTGAGCCCAGGCGCGGGCCAGTTCGCGTTCCTGCGGGTGGTGTTCCAGATGGTGACGCTGAACGTTCAGCAGCACCAGGGCGCGGGGCGTCAGGGACATGAGGCCGATGATAGATGATGGGGGCGCCTGCGCCAGTGCCGGTCCGTGCCAGGCGGGCGGCTCAGGCCTGGTCTTCTTTCACGGTCATGATGCTGAGGCCGGCGTCCACGTAGATGGTCTGGCCGGTGATGCCGCTGCCCAGGTCGCACAGCAGGAAGAGGGCCAGTTTGCCGACTTCCTGCGGGGTGGCGTTGCGTCCGAAAGCGGCGTTGCGTGCGCCCTTGTCGTACAGGCCGCCGAAACCGGGGATGCTGCGCGCGGCGATGGTGCGCATCGGCCCGGCGCTGATGGTGTTGATGCGAATTTCACGGCTCCCGAAATCCGCCGCGAGGTAACGGGTGGCGGCTTCCAGCGCGGCCTTGGCCACACCCATCACGTTGTACTTGGGCACCACCTGCTGCGAGGCGTGGTACGTGAGGCTGATAATGCTGCTTCCCTCGCGCAGCAGCGGTTCGGCGTGGCGGCAGCAGGCCACCAGCGAGTACGCACTGACACCCATGGCGGTATTCCAGTCGTCCGGGGTGGTCTCGATGAAGCGGTTGTCCATCGCGGCCTTAGGAGCGTAAGCAATCGCGTGAACGAGGTAATCCAGCCCGCCGAATTCCTCCTTGACGCGGGCAAACAGGGCGCTCAGGTCATCCTCGCTGGTCACGTCGGCCTGCTGAAGCCAGGTGTTCTCCTGGCCCTGCGTGAGTTTCTCCAGTTCTCCTTTCAGGCGCTCGCCCTGGTAGGAAAAGCCCACGTGGCACCCGGCCTGAAGAAGCTGGTCGGCAATGGCCCAGCCGAGACTGCGGGCGTTGGCGACGCCCATGACAAGGGCGGTCTTACCGGAGAGATCAATGGTGACACTCATGAACGGCAATGTAACGCGAATTGGCATTCGGTTGCTGGAACAGGTGCAAATGGGAGGCGCAAAAACCTTTTCGCCGGCTGGCCGACGAGCTCTGCCGACTCTTTCCGCTAACCAGAGAAAGAAAAAAGAGGCCGTTTGCGTTCGGCCTCTGGCAGCAAAGAAAGCGCCTCAGTTCCGGCTGTCGGGGCTGCCCTTGCTCTTCTCCTCGGCGCGGCGGCGCAGTTCGCTGGCCAGGTCGCCAAAGTCGTCGGCGCTGGGCAGCATACGGCGCGACTGGGTTTTGGACTCCTGCACGATGCGCTTTTGCTCCTGGCGCACGCTGGGCGGCAACCCGGCCCGCTTGCGCTCGAAGTAGTTCTGCGCCAGCCGGCCCAGCGCGAACGTCCACCCGTACACGGCGGGCGCGGTGATCAGGCCGCCGATGACCGGCAGGGCCATTTTGGCCAGGCCCCGCATGACCTGCCGGGCGGCCAACCCGTAAGCCACGGTGGCCCCCAGTTCCTGAGCAATTTCAGCGGCGCGTTCGGGCGTGATGTCGAAACCGTAAATTTTGCCGATGTGCAACACCATCTTCACCTGCACCGGCGTGATCAGCAGGATGTCGGCAAAAGGAATGGGTTCCACGGCGACGGCGCCGGACAGCATGGCGGCACTCTTGATGACCTGTTCGGCGTTCTCGTCGTTGCTCAGTTGCGGGTCGACGTCGAAGTTGAAGTTGTCGAGCATTTGCTTGATCAGCGGCAGCATGACCGGAGTGTACCCGCCCGCCGCGCGCGTGCGTGAGTCCATGCTGATAAGGGGTTTACGTCCGCGCAGGTCAGGGCTGCGCCGTGAACGTCCAGGTCGCCCCCTCGGCGCTGAGGCGCAGGGTGTCCCCGTCGAGCTGGGCGCTGGGACTTGACGCCAGAAATTCGGGCAGGCTGGGCACCCTGTCCATGCCCGGGCAGGCCATGCGCGTCAGGGCCAGCGCCCCGACCGTGACTCGGCCCCCGCGCCACTCGGCGCTTCCGCTAAAGCTGTTGCACCCGTCCGAACCGGAGACGCGGCCCGTCCCGAACTGTACCGTTACAGGTTTCACGGTGCGGCCCAGCGGCTGCCCCGCCACCGTTTTCAGGGTAAAGGTGCGGCCCTGTACGTCCTTTTCGCCCACCGTCCGGAGCGCCGCCTCCGGACGTCCGGCGCGCGTCAGGGTCAGTTCTCCGCGGCTGTTGCGCCAGGTCACTGTGTCGCCGTTCCAGGTGACGGCGACTGGAATGCCCAGAATGTCCACCACGGCAGTTTCTGCGGCCATGTCCTGGCAGAGCATCATGGTCATGCCCAGAGCGGACACGCTGAGGGTGCGGCCCTGCACCACGACTTTCCCGAACAGCTGGTTACACCCGGCGTTGCCACGAAGTTCCAGGCCGGCAGCCCCTTCTTCGATGGTGAAAGCCGCCTTCTTCGGCAGCTTGATGGGCTGCCCCCGGTGAATCAGGGTCGCCAGTTGCCAGTCGCCTGGCATGGACGCGGATGGCGGCGGGTTGTCAGTCACACTTTTTCCTCCGGTGGAGCCTTGAAAAGTCATGAAACGCTTTCCCTCACTGTAAAGAGTGAGGGTCTGGCCCCTGATCTCGAAGCGCCGGGCGCTTTGCAACAGGTTCAGGAAGTCGGCTTCCAGACTCAGGGCGTGATCCGGGCAGTCGCTGGTGCCGGACAGCTTCAGTGGCGCGATCTGCATATTCCGGCCCTTGACCGTCGCCCAGCCGGAGAACCCCTGACAGCCCGTCCAACCAGTCAACAGGCCGCCCGGCATCACCCTGAAGGTGGGGCGGCGCAGCCTTGCACCCGGCGTCAGGGCTTTGCCTTGCGGCGCAATTTGCGTCATCGTCCACACGGTGCCCGTCAGTGGCGGGGAATTCGGCGCGGCGGCGCGAGCGGACGTGAGCAGCAGGGCAGCCAGAACAAGCATCTTCATGTCAGGTCATGGTGCTGTTCCTTCATGACGGGCAGGTGACTGACTTCACATCAAGCGAAGGGCACGTAAAATAAAAGCCACGCAGACAGCGAACTGAGTCAGCAACAAGGGAGTAACAAGCATGGAAGACCGCCGTATCCGGGTACTCATCGCCAAACCAGGCATGGACGGCCACGACAGAGGCGCCAAAGTCGTGGCGCGCGCCCTGCGTGACGCCGGCATGGAAGTCATTTATACCGGTCTGCGCCAGACCGCCGACATGATCGTGAACGCCGCCATTCAGGAAGACGTGGACGCCATTGGCCTCAGCGTCCTGTCCGGGGCGCACATGCACTACTTCCGTGAAGTCCGGCAACTGCTCACCGAGAAAAACGCCGACGATATCATCGTGTTCGGTGGCGGCATCATCCCCGATCAGGACTTGCCGACACTGGAGGAGCTGGGCGTCGGCAAGG
Organism: Deinococcus fonticola; assembly: GCF_004634215.1. Lineage (NCBI taxonomy): Bacteria > Thermotogati > Deinococcota > Deinococci > Deinococcales > Deinococcaceae > Deinococcus > Deinococcus fonticola. The sequence continues at coordinate 26,060 of NZ_SMMH01000033.1, forward strand.
TCTTCACCCCTGGCGCCAGCACCGAAGACGCCGCCGCGTACCTGCGCGAGGCCGTGGCGAAACGCTGGGCCAAGCAGTAAGCACTGGCAACCCGCCTACGACGCGCTAAGCGTAAAGGGCCACCTTCCATCGAAGAAGGTGGCCCTCTTTCTTTGATTCATCACGGCGCTCCGCAAAGGGGACGGACGAAGCCAGAGGCCGGTGAAGGAATGGCCCCAGCTTCTTACCCTGTGTTCCGCACGCCGGCCGCAATGCCTTGCAGGGTGAGCATGAGTGGCGTTTCCAGTTCGTCCAGGCCGCCTTCGTGACTGCGCGAGCGGCGCAGCAGCTCCACCTGAATGCGGTGGATGGGGTCGATGTACGGGTTACGCAGGCTGATGCTTTCGCGCAGGCGGGGTTCGTTCGCCATCAGCTCGGCGCCCACGACTTCCTGTACGGCCTGTACGGTCTGCGCGTACCTGTCTTGCAGGTGCTGCGCCAGGCGCCAGTTGCCGTCCGTATCGTCCACCAGGCCCAGGTACTCGGCAAAGATGAGCAGGTCGCTCTTGGCCAGACTCATCTGGGCATTGTCCAGCATGGAACGGAAAAACGGCCACCCGGCGTACATCTCGCGGGCGGTGTCCAGGCCGATGGTGTGCAGGCCCTCGGCCAGGCCGTACCAGCCGGGGAGGTTCAGGCGGTTTTGCGTCCAGCTCATGACCCAGGGAATGGCGCGCAGGTTGTTCAGCGTGGGCGCTCCGGGACGGCGCACGGGGCGCGAAGCGATGTTCAGGCGCGAGATCTCGTGGATAGGCGTGACCTTTTCGTAAAACGCCAGGAAGTCCGGGTCTTGCACGAAAGTGCGGTAGGCCTGGGCGCTCGAATGGGCCGCGCGGGTCATGGCGTCCACCCACGCGGCGGGCGGGTCGGATGCTGGGCGGGCGGCGGCCAGGATCATGCCGTACAGGGCCTGTTCCAGGTTGCGGCGGGCCATCACCGGGTGGCTGTACTTGTCGGCCAGGGCCTCCCCCTGCTCGGTGATGCGCAGGCCGGCGTCGATGGTACCGGCGGGCTGCCCCAGGATGGCGCGCGAAGCCGGGCCGCCCCCACGCCCGATGCTGGTGCCGCGCCCGTGGAAAAACCGCCAGCGCACCCCGGCGCGGCGGCACACGTCGCTGATCTTGCGCTGCGCCTCGTGCAGGGCCCAGTTGGCGGCGAGGAAGCCGGCGTCCTTGTTGCTGTCGCTGTACCCCAGCATGATTTCCTGAACATCCTCCCCAAGGACGGCGCGGTACTCGGGGATGCTCAGCAGTTCCCACACGATCTGTGGGGCGCGGGTCAGGTCGTCCAGCGTTTCGAACAGCGGCACGGGCAGTACCCGGAAGCCCACCTCACGGGCCAGCAGCAGGGGTTCGAGCACGTCCGACACGCTCTCGGCCATGCTGATGACGTAATGCCCGAAGGCCCGCGGCCCGGCCGTGCGGGCGGCGGCCTGAACCTCGCGGATGGGGCCAAGAACGGTTTCCAGCTCCTCGGGCCACTCTTCGCCGGCCGGCCACAGCGGTCGGCGCGAGCGCAGTTCCCGCGTCAGAAGTTCCTGGCGGGCGTGTTCCGGCAAGCCCAGGTAATTAGCCTCCACGCCGGCGGCGCCCAGCAGCGCGGCAATGGCTTTCTCGGTCTGGCCGCTGTGTTCGCGGATGTCCAGGCTCACGAGGTGCTGCCCGAACGTGCGCGCGATGGTCAGCAGGGGCGTCAGAAGCTGCTCGGCGGTGCGCTGCTGTCCCTCGGCCTGCAGGCGGGCCGCCAGCTTCTCCAGGCGCGGCAGGAGTTCCACCGGCTGCCCGTCCCGCACGGCGTCGTGCAGTTGCTTCAGTTCCTGACGGTACGACCCCTGGCCCTCTTCCTCATGACCCTCTTCTTCCTGGCTGAGGTGAGTAAACGCCAGGCTGATGCGCTCCAGCAGCAGCTCGCGCGCCCTGGCCCGGTGCAGCTCCAGCGCCTGACGGGTGGCCCCCGGCGTCACGAAGGGGTTGCCGTCGCGGTCACCGCCCATCCATGAGCTGAACCGCAGCGGCAGGCGGGCGGCCGTGTCCTGACCGTACACCTGACGAAAAGCGCGCTGCAGATCCTGTTGCAACAGCGGCAGGGCACGGGCGATGCTGCCCACGTAGTGAAGGCCGCCTTTCACTTCGTCCAGCACGGTGGGTTTCAGGTGGCGTAGTTCCGGCGTGTGCCACAACGCTTCCACATGCGCGGCGATCCGCTCCAACGCCTCCGTCCCCGTGTCCGGCAGGTTCATGTCGGGCAGGTCGTTCGCCACGTCCAGCAGGTGGTGGCGCACCGTGCGGCGGCGCATTTCGGTGGGGTGCGCGGTGAACGTCAACTCCAGTTCCAGCCTGTCCAGCAAATCCTCCGCCTGCCGGGCGCTCAGCCCCTGCGCTTTCAGGTCGGTCAAAGCCTGCTCCAGGCTCTGCGACCGCACCCCCCCCTGAGCGCGCAGCACGCGGACCCGCTCGTGTTCCTCGGCCAGATTCACCAGCTGGAAGTACCAGGTAAAGGCCCGCGCCAGATTGGACGCGTCCTCCTCCGGGAGGCCCGCGATCATGGTTCGCAACTTGGCGTCGTCTCCCCCGGCCCGCACTTCACGTACCAGCGCCCGCGTGCGCTCCACGAGCCTGAAAAATTCCTCGCCTTCCTGCTCCTTCAGCACCACACCCAGCGTGCGGCCCAACGTGTTGACATCATCACGGATCCCCATAAAAATTCCTCCAGGTCGCGGCGGATGGCTCGTGAAGCGTGACGGGTGATGAGGCAAGAGGTTCAGCCTTTTTCCACGATCGACGTTCCACGTTCCAGTGTTACCCTTCTTCCACGTAACGGTAACGCTCGACGCTGGTGGCCTGGCCGCCCTCCATCTGGACAATCACGCCGTTCAGTTCGGCGGGACCCTCGGCCACACTGTAACGCTGCGGCAATTCAGTCAGGAATCTTTGCAGGGGACCTTCGGGGTTCGACCCGATGACGCTGTTGTGCGGCCCGGTAAAACCGGCGTCCGACTGGTACGCGGTGCCGCCGGGCAGGAGGCGCGTGTCGGCGGTGGGCACGTGGGTGTGCGTGCCGATCACGGCCGCCACGCGGCCCGCGAGGTGCCAGCCCATCGCCATCTTCTCGCTGGTCGCTTCGGCGTGGAAATCCACGAAGATACTGCCCAGATCGTCACGCTCCAGCAGGTGGTCGATGGCCCGGAAAGGGTTGGCGACGTGATCCATGAACACCCGGCCCAGCAGGTTCACCACGGTCAGCCGCTCGCCTTTGACGTTGAAGGTGCGGAAGCCCACGCCCGGAGCGCCCGGATCGCTGTAGTTCAGGGGCCGCACAATGGGAAACCGGCCCTCGTCGGCGACCATGGCATATACGTCGCGGTTATGCCAGGCGTGGTTGCCCAGTGTCAGGCAGTTCGCGCCCGCCTGCAACGCCGCGTCGGCACCCTCGCGGTGCAGGCCGAAGCCCCCGGCGGCGTTCTCCATGTTCACGATAATAAAATCGAACTTGCTCCGGATGGTCGGCAAGTGCGCCGAGAGCACCCGCCGCCCCGGCTGCCCGAACACATCCCCGATGAAAAGAACCCGCATGAAGGCAGCCTAGAGCATTTGGAGCCAGACTCTCCAGCAGGTCGTCAATGGCAGCCCCAACTCCCCCGCTTGCCACCGCATAACCGCCACAATGAATAAACTCTGCATAAACGAGTTGTCGTGAAAACGCTTGAAGTTCAGGGCGCCGTCTGGTTAACTGACCCTATCTGGGGGAGTAGCCGCCCGCGTTCGGGAGTTATCGAACCGTCAGTACGGAAGTCAGAGACTTCCCGGTTCATGACAGCAAAGGCCAGACTTGGACAGAATCCATCCGTGCGAATGGAGTCCAGGGGCTGTCGTTCGCTCGTTTCTGGTGTGGATTTGAAGGAAACGAAATGCTCCCTAACGTCGTGAAGTTCCGTCGGCTCAAAGACCATCCGCTGTGTGCCCATCAGGTGAACGCATGATCGAAACGCTGTTCAGCTGGATGAGCCAGCCCGAAGCGTGGCTGGCCTTCGGCACGCTTCTGCTGCTCGAAGTGGTGCTGGGGATCGACAACGTCATTTTCATCAGCATCCTGGCCGGAAAACTGCCGCCCGATCAGCGCGCCCGCGCCAGAACCATCGGCCTGATAGCCGCCGCCGTGACGCGCCTGATGCTGCTCGCCAGTATCGCCTGGGTGGTCAGCCTGAAAAACGAGCTCTTCACGCTGTTCGGCATGGGTTTTTCGGGCAAAGACCTGGTGCTGCTGGGCGGTGGCCTTTTCCTGATGTACAAGGCTGTCAAGGAGATGCACGAGCTGCTGGAGGGCGGCGAGCACGATGAAGCGTCCCCCACCCGCGCCGCGGCCGCCGGGTTCGCGGCGATCATCGCGCAGATCATGGTGCTGGACATCGTGTTCAGCCTCGACAGCGTGATTACCGCGGTGGGCATGGCCGACGACATCGGCGTGATGGTCGCGGCCGTGGTCGTGACCGTCGCCATCATGCTGTTCGCCGCCGGCCCTATCGGCGAGTTCGTGCAGCGCCACCCCACCGTCAAGATGCTGGCCCTCTCGTTCCTGCTCCTGATCGGGGTGAACCTCGTCGCGGAAGGCTTCGGCTTCAAGATTCCCAAGGGGTACACCTACTTCGCCATGGGCTTCTCGATGGCCGTGGAATTCCTGAACATGCGCATGCGCCGGGGCAAGGCCGTGACGCTCAAGCAGCCGGACGAACTGAGCGAAATGCACTGACCGCAGTTCAGTGGCTAGTGGTGACTGACAAAGACCCGCCCTCAGGGGCGGGTTTTTTCATGGTTTCAATCTTCCGGCAGGAACAGTGCCGCGCTGGGACACCACTCGCGCAGGACGCATGCGGCGCACAGCGGTTTCTGGCTTTTGCAGGTTTCCTGACCGTGATCCACGCCGGAGAGGTGCAGGGCGTAGCGGGTTTCCCAGTCGCGGGGGATGGCCTCGTCGAACCACCCCTCGACTTTGTTGGCGTTCCACCTGGCGGGAACGAGTTCCAGGCGTTTCGTCCAGCGTTCGATGTGGCTGTCCACGGGCATGGCGGGGCGCAGCAGGTCGAACAGCATGACCAGGCTGGTGGTTTTCATGCCCACGCCAGGCAGACTTTCCAGGGTGCGGCGAATCCCGGTGTCATCCAGGTCACGCAGGAAACGCAGGCTCAGTTCTCCCCGGCTTTCGGCCAGGGCGTGCAGGACGCCGTAGATGTAATCGGCTTTCATCCGCGTCAGGCCGCCGCCCGCCTGCCGCAAGGTGGCCTCGATGCCGTCCGGGCCGTCAGCGAGTGCTGCTTCCCAGCGCGGGTAGACGGCGTTCAACGTTTCCCACTGCCTGGAGGCCACGCGGCGCGTATTCTGCTGCGCCAGAATCACCCGGATGACCCCGTTGAGGGGTTCGGCAAACCGGCGCGGGGCGGGCAGGGTGGGAAGGTAGTGTTGACGCAGGCGCGTCAGCACCTCCGGCATGAAGTCCGGGGGTGGATTTGATTGTGTGAGTGCGGGGCGAGGGGACACCAGCCAAAAGTAGAGCTTTTCTGCGAACGAAAGAGTAACGTCCCTCTGATGTAAACTTTCCTTGACAAAAAGGACAAGGAAGGCTTACATTCATGTCAAGGAGGATTGACATGAAAGAGCCAGAAGCACGGATTCCCAAGCGTGAACAGGCTGTCAGCAAATTGTCCATGTACATGGGCCTGATGGGTGGCCTGCTGGTGCTCCTCGGCGGAATCGCTCAGAACTACGGCCAGAGCCAGCCCAGCCCCGGGTTTATCGGCGGCTTCGGCCAGGGCGTCACAGTCACGTTGCCGTTCTTTTTCGTTTTCCTGGCCGTAAAAATCATGACCATGCAAGACGAGTACGCGCGTCAGTTGCAGTTTCACTCTGGCTGGATCGCTTTTACTGCCACCATGCTGTTCAGCGGGTTGATGTTGGCTCTTGAACCAATCCTTCACTTCCAAACCCCCACCTGGGCTTACCTGGGCGTGGGAATGCTGAGCTTCGGCGTGGCAACGCTGATCCTCGGCTGGCGGGATCGCCGCACAAACTGACCCCATGGAAAACCACATTCGCGCCCTGCGAAATTCACGCGGCTGGACTCAAGCTGACCTGGCGGTGGAACTCGATGTCAGTCGCCAGACCATCAACGCCCTGGAAACTGGGAAGTACGACCCCAGCCTGCCCCTAGCCTTCCGCATCTCTTACCTGTTTGAACAACCCATCGAAAGGATTTTCATCGACCCGGACAGGCCGCCCAGATTCAATGAAGCCCCACCTGAACCAGCCGCGGCTGACCCGCGCTTCGAGTATCAATCGTGTCCCGCCAACGCCCTCAACGAACTGGAAACCCTGAAAACGATGGGAGAACTGGGCTGGGAACTGACTGGCGTGTCCCTGAATCAACTGGATTTCCGCCGCTCCACCACGCCACCCGCCCCTAAATGGCTGTATCAGCGCCTGAGCGGGGTGATCAGCCAGCAGCAGAAGCAGGAACTGGCCCATCAGGGCTGGCAGTTCGTCACTTCATGGCTGGGTATAGCCTTCCATTACTTTAAGCGGCCCCTCACCTGAATTCCTTCAGTTCAAGCAAAGGAGCAACATGCTCGACATTCAAAACTTGACCAAGACCTACGGGAAATTCACGGCCCTGAACGACGTGAGTTTCACTGCCCGTGAGGGCGAAGTGTTCGGCCTGCTCGGCCCGAACGGTGCAGGCAAAACCACGCTGCTCAGAACGCTGGCGACCCTGCTGCAACCCACGTCCGGCAGCGCCAGCGTGAACGGCTTCGACGTTCGGAAGCAACCCGAGGAGGTTCGCAAAATCATCGGCGTGGTGAACGGCGGCATGGGCCTGCCTGCCCGCCTCAGCGGGCGCGAAATCCTGCAATCCTTCGCGGGCCTGTACGGCATGACCGCCGGGCAGACGGAGGCGCGAATCGCTGAACTGGACGCGCGGCTCGACCTGGGGCGCACGCTGGACGTAAAAGCCGGCGAGTACAGCACCGGCATGAAACAGAAGGTCGTGATTGCCCGCGCCGTCATTCAAGACCCGGCCGTGCTGATTCTGGACGAGGCCGCCAGCGGACTGGACATCTTCGCCCGCCGCACCCTGCTGGACTTCGTGTTGCAAAACCGCGCCCAGACCGCGGGAAACGGGGGCCGCCTGACGCTGTACTCCACGCACGTCATGTCCGAAGCCGAGGAAGTGTGCGACCGAGTAGCGATCCTGCACCTGGGGCAACTCCTGACGGTGGACACCATTCCCAACATCCTGGCGCGAACCGGCGAAAGCAACCTGGAGCGGGCTTTTTTCACGCTGGTAAAGGGGGTCGAGAAGAATGCGGTTTGACATGCTCTGGAAAATCGCGCGGCGCGACCTGCTGTCCACCATCCGCGACCGGCGTACCCTGACCAGCACCATCCTGATTCCCCTGCTGCTCATTCCGCTGTTCACGCTGGGGCTGCCGCTGCTGCTGGGCAAACTGATCGGCGGGCAGGCCGAATCCAGGCAGAAGGTGGGCGTGGTGGGCACCCTGCCCGCAGGCCTGCGTGACGCCCTGACCCGCGACGAGAAAACCCCGGACGGCAAGACATTGCGCGCCGGGGTGGAACTCGTGAACGTCACGAACCCCCTGAAAGCCGTGCAGAGCGGGGAGGTGGACGCGGCCCTGAAGACCGCCAGAGCCTTGCCCGCCCGCGCCGGGGACAGCACCGGGGAACTGGAGCTGTACGCGAAACTGTCTAACCTGAAAGCCCAGACGGGCGCCTACGCCAAAGTGCAGGCCACCGTGGAAGCCTACAACAAGACCCTCACCGTCGAACGCCTGAAGAGCCTGGGGCTGAGCGCCGCGGCCCTGACGCCCATCAGCGTGACCTCCGTGGACGCCAGCCCCCCGCAAGAACAGAAAAGCGGGCAACTGGGGTTCCTGATCCCCATGCTGATGCTGCAATTCATCCTCAGCGGCGCCATGGCGACTGCCCTCGACGCCACCGCCGGCGAAAAGGAACGCGGCACGCTGGAAAGTCTGCTGGTCTCCCCCGTGCGGCGCAGTGAAGTGGTCGCCGGCAAACTTCTGTCCACCACCCTCACCGCCCTTGTGACCGCCACCTTCAGCCTGATCGGGTTCCTGCTGGCGGGCCTGGCCTCCAGCGTCCTCATGCGGGGCATGGATCAAGAGTTCACGCAGGCCATGGGCGGGCAACTCACCCTCACCGCTGGCGGCCTGATCGCCATGATCGGCATCGTACTCAGCGTCGCCCTGCTCATCAGTGCCATTCTAATCGCCCTGTGCATCTACGCCCGCAGCTACAAGGAAGCCCAGACCTATGTGACGCCCCTCTCGCTCCTGATCGTGCTGCCCGCCGTCACGCTGCAATTCAGCGACTTCCTGAAAAAAGGAGACGCGCTGTACGCCGTTCCCCTCTTCGGCAGCATGATCGGCATCCTCGACATCGTCAAAGGCACCCTCACGCCCGGCCACGCTCTTACCGCCATCGTCGTCAACCTCGTGGGCACGCTGCTCCTGGCCCTCCTGGCCCTGCGCAGTTTCGGACGCGAAGAAGTCATCTTCAGGAATTGATCCCTCACTCTCCGGGCCTTTCCCCTCTCTGCTTCGCAGCTTTTCAAGTCCCACGCGGGAAGAGAGGAAAGGGCAAACCATAGAGCGGCCCAATCAACAAAACCGCTCAATCAGACCGAAGGCCGTCGGGCGCGAAGCGCACGGGCCGGACGACGCGCACCCGGACGTTCAGAATATTCGGCCCTGCGGCCTTAAACCACTTCCCAAGGCCAATAAGCGCCCCTATCCCACCCCTGCCCAGTGCAACGCTAGCTCCCCCTGCCCTCTGGGTAGGGGGCGGGGGGGGTGGGTAACCAGGTAGCAACCTCAAACCCCGCCTCATCAACACCAAGCCGCAACATCGCCGCCCTTGCCGTTTCCGCCCCCCACAACATACTTGCCACAGCAAAAGCCGCGTGCAGGGCCGGAAGCCCACTGGGCGTACTCCACAAAGTGCCGTCCTGCACCACTTCCCCAGCGCGAACATCAGCGGGCTCGTACCCCCACACGGTATCTACCAGTTCCGGGGGGCTGCCGACCACGCGGTTTTTCAACAGGCCACTTTCCCCGGCCAGGAGAAGGCCGCTGCCACTGACGGCGGTGGGCAGGTCACGGTGCGTTTGCAGGAAGGTCTTGAGGAGGGGGTCGCGCGCCGCTTTGGCAGCGCCGGGGCCGCCTGGCAGAAAGAGCGCGGCCGGTTCGGGCAACGCGGCGTACAGGACGTGTGGGGTAGTGACCAGCCCGCCGGCGGTGACGATGCTGGCGCGCGAGCGGTTGACGGTTTTGACGGCGTCGGCGCTGCCCCCACTTTTAGTGGCACACACACGGGCGAGGCTGAGCATGAGGCTCAGTTCGAGTTCGCTGACGCCGGCATACACAGGAATGGCGATGACTGGCCCGGCGTAGGGCTGTTCGGCCTCAGGGGGCGTGGGTTCAGTCATGGCCGAGGGGTTTCAGGCGGTACTCGCGGCGCGAGAGGGGCGGCCCGACATGACCGTGCTGAAGCAGGTGGTCGGCAGCTTCCTCGCTGAGGCGCTCAACTTTCAGGAGGTAGGCGTGGGCGGTGCCGGGCGAATCGAAGCGCCGGGGGTGCGGGTCGCCTTCGACAAGGAGGTCGAGCCAGCGAATCATAGTTCGCGCAGGTCTTCCCAGAGTTGCCAGCCGACCCCTTCGGGCGTGCTTTCCAGCAGGGGGCCAAGCGCGCCGCTGGCGGCCAGGGCATCCTCGTGCAGAGAGTCGTTGCTGGGGCGTTCCTCGTAAACTTTCAGCACGGTGAACTGGTAAAAGGCCTGCCCGGCGGTGGGCTCGCCGTTCTCAAAAAAGGCGAAGGGGGGCGTGACGTCGTCCCAGAGGACGTGGGCATTCTCGTCTTCGGGGGTGCGGGGCGTCAGGTCGAGTTCGCGCGGCAGGAATTGTTCGAGGTCGACGTCGGCGTCTGCGGGGTGCCACACGTACCCTTGGAGAAGGCGAATGGCTGCACGCTCGCCAGCCTGCGTTTGATCGGCACTCACGCCTAGCAGTTTACCGAACAACAGGCCGCGCCGACGAATCTATGAAGGAAGCGCCGTGAGTTAATGCCCGGTCGTGCGTCCGTAGAGCTTCAGGTACTGCTGGGCCGGGCCGCTCCAGCTGAAGTCGAGGGACATGGCCTGTTCGGTGCGGCGCGCCCAGTCGGCGGGTGGGGTGTTCAGGGCCGCGTTGCAGGCAATCGCCAGGGCCGTGGGTGTGGCCTCGCGGAAATGAAACCCCACGTCGTGTGGCACAGTGTCCACCAGGCCGCCGGTTTCCCGCACGACGGGCAGGGTGCCGTAGCGCATGGCGATCATCTGCGAGAGGCCGCACGGCTCGAAGCGGCTGGGCATGGCGAAGGCGTGCGCTCCGGCGTAGATGCGGTGCGAGAGGGGTTCGTTCATCCCCTGCGCGAAAGCCACGCGGGGGTGCTGCGCCCACCCGACAAGCGCGGCGGTCAGGAGGGGATCACCGCCGCCGAGCACCACGACGTTCCAGTCCTTGACCAGTTCCGGCAACGCTTCGATGAGAATGTCCATGCCTTTCTGCTCGGCGAGGCGGCTGACCGTGGCGAGGATGGGCGCCTCATCCAGCCCGAATTCCTGGCGTAAGGCGGTCGTGGCGGCCTGTTTGCCTTTCAGGTCGCTGAACGCGGGGATGTCCGGGTCGGTGCGGGGGTTCCAGCGTTCCTGATCGAGGCCGTTGATGATGCCGCTGAGCCGCCCTTCGATGCTCAGGCGCGTCAGCAACCCTTCGAGACCCTCTCCGTACTGCAGGGTGGTGATTTCCTGTGCGTAGGTGGGGCTGACGGTGGTGACCTGGTGGGCGAAATTCAGACCGCCTTTCATCAGGTTGACTTCGCCGTAGTATTCGAGGCCGTCGATGCTGTAAGCATGGTGGGGCAGGGCCGTCCAGGCGCGGCCTTCGTGCATGTTCCATTTGCCCTGGTACTGCAGGTTGTGGATGGTGAAGACGGTGCGCAGCTGCGCCAGGCTGGCCAGGGCCACCACCAGGGCGGCCTGCCAGTCGTGCCCGTGGAGGATGGTGGGCCGCAGCCCGAGACGCGCCAGCACGGGCAGTACCGCCCGCCCGAACATGCTGAAGCGGTACACGTCATCTTCGTGGTAAAGGCCGGGCCGGTCGAAGGGGGCCAGCCCGATGAACACGTAGCGCACGCCATCACGGCGTTCCTCAGCCACCCGGACTTCGCTGACATCACCGGGAAGTTCATTCAGTTCGCCGCGCCACACCTCAGACACCGTCCCGGACAGGGTGGCGTACCACGGGCTGACGACCGTGACTTCCGCGCCGGCCCGCGCCTGCTCGGCGGGGAGCGCCCCCAGAACGTCGCCCAGGCCACCGGAACGCGAATACGGGAACACTTCCGACGCCACGTGAACGACATGCATGCCCGCACTGTACTCCCCGATCTGCGCCCGGACGTCAAAACGTTTGAGCATTCACAAACGGATGAAAACAGGGGTAGGGAAAACGGCTGAGATGTCGGAAGAAATCCGTTCTGGACACCTCGACGCCTCACCTGCTTGACTTCTTGTATACATGACGGGGCTGGCACCCTTCCGGCGTACGCTGGGGCGTTTGACAAGCCTGACGGGCGTTGATACACTTCCCCTCGCCCTGATTCAGGGTGAAGGCCAGCAAGCTGTAGGGGCCTTTAGCTCAACGGTCAGAGCAGTCGGCTCATAACCGATTGGTTGCCGGTTCAAATCCGGCAAGGCCCACCAAGAACAATTCCCGGTCAGGGCGGTTAGCTCAGTGGTAGAGCATTCGCTTCACACGCGAAGGGTCGTAGGTTCAAGTCCTATACCGCCCACCAACAGAAGAGAAAAGCGTTCTAGACGGTAAATTACCCGAAAGGACGCTTTTCTGATTTTCACCCCTAGTCGTCCGGTCATACGGAAGGGGGAAAATATGAATATCAGGCAAGCTATAGAGGCGTTCCAGTTGGAACATAAAGCGCGTGGTAGTCGTCCCAGAACGGTGGAATGGCATGGGGAAGTGCTGGGAATCCTGCTGAGACCCATGCTGGACGCTGAGGTTTCAACGCTGGACGTGTTCAAGGTGAACGAGGTACTGAACAGGGACGTGAAACCTAATACCCTCGCCAACTACGAAAGGTCATTACGGGCGTTCACCAACTGGCTTATTGGCGTGGAAGTCCTTCAACGCGACCCGTTCAAGGGCAAGAAACGCGTCAAACAGGTGTTTGAAGCCAAGCGCACCCTTTCCCACGTTGAAATTCAGGCACTTTTCAGGGAAGTGAAGGCCATTCCCCGGTGTCAGTCTCGCAACATGGCGCTTCTCGCGTTGTTCCTCGACACGGGCTTACGCGCTGCTGAGGTTGCCCGTCTGAGGCTTTCTGACGTGGATTGGGACACGGGAACCCTGAAAGTGGACGGTAAAACCGGGCCGGGAACAGTGGCATTTGGCAGGCAGACGCACAAGCTGTTAAGGCGATACGTCACCCATGCCCGGAAGTCCCTTGACCCTCACCTGTTTGTCTTTGACGGCAATCCTGTGACCTCTGCCAGCCTCAGCCGATGGGCGAAACGCCTGGGCCAACGCGCCGGGTTAGGCGATGACGTTGGGTGCCACACCTTCCGGCGCACCTTCGCCACGTTGTGCATTTCCAACGGAATGGACTTCTACAGTCTCCAACGGGCGATGCGCCACAGCACGCCAGCCATGACGCAGCGTTACATCAACCTCGACTTCTCGCACGTCCGGCGTCAGATTGACCGTGCTGGCCCGTTGGCAGGGCTTGTCCTGCCGGACTGAGAAGGGTTGAATAATCGTGATAGACCTTTCTTATGCGATAGATAACATCACATACTAAAAAGTCTACAAAGTCCTCGCCAGCAAAGGAAAATTATCAGTTCCTCGCCCGGTTCAGTACCAGGGACGCCCAACGCCTAGAAGAACTGGCGACATTGACTGAAGCGCCGAAATCGGATGTGCTGCGTGAAGCTGTCCGGCGTTACCACAAACAAGTGACCGGGCAAGATACGCTGAGGACAACCCATGAACCCGAATGATGACCAGTTCAGTAAAATTCAGGAACAGTTGAGAGACGGCATCATTCGGGATAACGCAGACGACTTCCTCAGCTTGCGAGACTTCAGCACACAGCCACAGCCCAGGCACGTCCGGCACAGAATGACCGGGCAACAAAGGAATGACGCTGAAGCGTCCTACATGGCAACCATCATGAAAACTTTGCTGGATGCCCAGAAGCACGGGAATCAGGACAAAACAAAGACCATTCTTCAAACGACAACCCGCTATTTGACTGAACTTGAAGGCCAGTTGCACCCCGTTGGAAGACCTTACCTAGTTGCTGGAATTGAACACACAGCTTCAGGAACACCACGCACAACCACAGAAAGCCTTGAGGTTGCTGCTGAAAACTTCCGGCGTGCCGTTGTCGCTGGCAGACTTGACCACGCCAGGGCGTACCTTCAGGCTGTTTCAACGCTGCTGGATAAGCAGAACCAGAACAGGGCCAGAATGCGAAAGGCGGCGCAAAAGCGCCGGAAGCCCAACGAGGGGTGAATATGCGCCGGAAATCAGTCCACATTTCTATTCGACTGGAACGTGAAACGCTTGACCTACTGTAGATGGTTGCCTTGCGCGAAGGCAGAAGCGTAAGCGCCATTGTCAGGGAGTCAGTCAAGCGCCTCAGCATTGAACGTGGAGTGAACCCCTGAACGCGGACAGAGGAGCAAGGGATGTCGCCCCGGTCAGCCCGTAGGCTGATCAGCAGATGGAGGGAGACGGACAATGCCCGGACGAATGCACAGCCGCGAATTCAAGCTCG
>NZ_SMMH01000034.1 GCF_004634215.1 Deinococcus fonticola
CTTGCGCAGTAAGGCGATAGGAGGGGGAAGGCAGGACAAATCCTGCCTTCCCCCTGTTTAGTCGTTCAGGCCATCTGAGTTTGCTGCTGTGCTTTCCAGCGTAAGTTCACTAATCCAGCGACACAGCCCCAAATCAGTCCATGATGTTTGTCCCTGTTGCGGAAAAATTCCTTACAGGAGCGGAACTTTTTTATCCGACAGATCGCATTTTCGGCTGCAATTCTGACCTTTGAGATCTGACGGTTCAGCTCTCGTTCCTCAGTTGTCAGGTCCCCTCCCTTAGGCCGTTTTTTGGGGACGATCGTTTCATGCTCTGGATAGATCTTGTCTAACCCCGTATACCCACGGTCGCCCCATAGGCGAACGCCCGGATGTACATGCTTGACCAGCCGAGATTTCCGTAACAGCTTCATGTCGTGGACGCGACCGCGAGCGGTCGCACTCAGGTGCATGATCTCTCCTTCTGGTGTCACCGCAACCTGCACCTTGAGCGTGTGGGTTCCCTTTTTCACGCTGTAATACCGCTTCTCATCTTTGGGTCTCCCCACCGGCTTCTGGCTCGGCGTCTTCACCTTTTTGACTTTGGGCTGCCCACGAGGTTGTTCTGTTCCATCCACGATTAAGTCCGTCAGTTCAGGGAAAACTTCCAGAAACTCCTCGATGGAACGGATCTTTCGCGGTTTCTTCGTTCCCTTTTTAGGCAACTCATCTGGCTTGGTCTGAAGGGTACGGGGTCGACGGGGAGCAGGCAGAGCCTGCTCTAGGAGGGGCAGATAGGTATGAATGTTGCGGCAGATGTTGGCTTCGTCCAGGTCGAAGAGAATGCCTAAAACATGCATCGTGAAGGTACTGGCGGAGATAGAGCAGCGTGCAGAGCAGGCGTTCTTCACCTTGGAGCTTGAACTGGTTTCCACCGCCAACCGCTCGGATGCGTGTCGGCCTCAGGAGAGAAGCCTAAAGCGGAGTATTCGTCTGCTGGCAGACAAAGCGGTCGAACTCCAGCTTGTTGAGGGCATTGCGCCGTCAACGGTGTTCTACATGTTGAAAAAAACGAAGTCCAGCCGCACCGCAAAAAGCAGTGGTGCATCGCGCAACTGACCGCGCGATTTCTGTGCGAGATGGAACGGGTGCTGGACGTGTACATGCGACCCTATGACGAGCAGAATCCCGTGTTGTGCTTCGATGAACAGCCCTGCTTTCTGATCGGCGACAAACTGGCCCCGGTTCCCATGGAACCGGGTAAGGTCGCCAGGCAAGACTACGAGTATCAGCGTTTCGGGAGTGCCGTCGTGCTCCTGGCCGTTGAACCGCTGACCGGGCGACGCTTCGTCAAAGTTTGTGCCCGCAGAACAGCGGAAGAGTACACCGAATTCATGCAGGAACTGGAACGAGCCTATCCGCAGGCGGCACGCATCACCCTCGTTCAGGACAATCTGAACACTCATCATGGCTCCAGTTTTTACAAGTGGTTGCCGCCAGAAGCCGCTCACCGACTGGTGAACCGCTTCGAATGGATCTATACCCCAAAGCATGCCTCATGGCTGAATATGGCCGAGCTTGAATTCAGTGCGCTTCAACGACAATGCCTGAAGCGGCGTATTCCTACCCTCGAACGACTTCGGGACGAAGTTGAATGCTGGGTGAGCGCCCGAAATGCAGCGGGGGTAAAGATCAATTGGCAATTCTCGACCCAGGATGCCCGTCGCAGCTTTGGTAGGCACTATCAAGCTATCCGAATTAATTGAACGCTGTACTAGCTGCTCTGGGCCTTACTGCGCAATAGGTCTTGAGTCAAGCTGTCCTTTTTGCCGCTCAGTACTTAACCCTAGCCACTTACCGCACCCACCACCGCGCACGCCACCACCACGGCCCACGCGGGAGCCTTTCCGGCCGTCAGCGCGGCGTAGGCCACCAGCGCCAGCGCGAGTTGTGGCGCAGTGTGAATGGCCGACGTGAACACCGGGTCGTACAGGGCGGCCAATAGCAGCCCCACCACGCCAGCATTGAGCCCGGTGAGGGCGCGGCGTGTGTCGGGGCGCCCGGACAGGGCCGACCAGAAGGGGAGAGCGCCGATCATCAGCAGGAGGCCCGGCAGGAAAATCATCACCGTGGCCAGTAGGGCTCCCAGCAGGGGACTGAAACTTGTTTGTGCGGCCCCCAGATACGAGGCGAAGGTGAAGAGCGGCCCCGGCACGGCGTTCGCGGCCCCGTACCCGGCGATGAACGTGTCGGCGCTCAGGAACTGCGGAACGAACCCGGCCTGCAAAAGCGGCAGCACCACGTGTCCCCCGCCGAACACCAGGGCCCCGGCGCGGTAGACCGTGTCGGCCAGGGCGAATTCGGCTCCCAGAGGACGCAGTAGAGGAAGGCCCAGCAGCAGCACGCCGAAGGTCACCAGCAGCATCAGCCCGCTCCGGCGTGAAATTCCGGCTTGCAGGCCAGCCGTCTTCGCTGTGCCGGCTGCGGGAAGAAATCGCCATCCGGTGACTCCGCACAGCACCAGGGCCAGCACCTGCGCCCACGCGCCCGGCCACACCAGCAGGAACGCCGCCGTTCCCAGCGCCAGCGCGGTTTTGACTCGGCCCGGCTCGCCTTCCGCGCTCACCAGGGTGTGCCACATGCCGGCCACCGCCTGCGCCACCACCGCCACCGCCGCGATCTTCAGACCAGTCAACCAGCCCGCGTTGCCCACATCGCCCAGGCGCGTGACCAGCAGCGCAAACGCCACCATCAGCAGCACACTGGGCAGCGTGAAACCCGTCCACGCCGCCAAAGCCCCCGGCCAGCCGCCCAGCATGAAGCCGGTGGCGAACCCCACCTGACTGCTGGCCGGGCCGGGCAGGAACTGCGCCAGCGCCACCGTGTCCGCGTACTGCTCGTCCGAAAGCCACTTGCGGCGCTCGACGAACTCCGCGCGGTAGAACCCCAGGTGCGCCACCGGGCCGCCAAAGGAGGTCAGGCCCAGTTTCAGGAAGGTCGTGAAAAGGTCAGCGACGGGAACGCGCACGCCCTCAGGGTAAGGGGTTTTCGTCAAGCCGGCGTGCTCCCAACCAGCGTTCCCAGGTCACCCACATCGGCTCGGCCAGGTAGCCCAGGCGGGTATTCACACGCAACATGGGCAGGTTCAGCACGGTGCCGCCCGTTGCGGCGTGCGTGTAGCCGCTGTTCTTTGCCCAGTGCAGCGCGTGCGCTTTGAGCAGGGTCGCCAGTCCTCTGGAGCGGTGAGCCGGGTGCGTGGCCGTGAATTCACTCTCGACTTCCGGCCCCCGCCCCTTGCGGTTCCCCAGGGTCAGGCGCGTCAGGGCCACGATTTCCTGCTTATGCCGCACGACGAAGGCCCTTTCCTCTCGTTGAATCATGCTTCGCAGACCCTTCAGATCAAGCTGATCCGGCGTCGTGGTGGGGTTGCGCGGCATGGCCCGTTCACCCTGCCGGTGAAGCTGATAAAGGGCGGCCCACTCGCTTTCCGGGGCCTCATTGTCCCACCGCTCGACCTCATACCCTTGCAGAAAAAGCTGTTCGTCCAGGGCGCGGAACCGCTCGAAATCGAAGGCCCTCAGATTCAGGTGTGCGCCCCAGGACTGCCAGGCGTGGCGGAACCCCGCCGCGTGAAAAAACGCCATCTGCTCGCTGAAGTCCTCGCGGGCGACCCCCAGCAGGCGCGTGAACCCAGCGGGCAGATCGGCCAGCAGCGCCAGAAAAAGCGGCGTGAACAGCCGCCTGTCTCCGGCCAGGTCGAGGCGCAGGGCATCCGGTGCCCCTTCACCGAAAGGCGAGAGCCGGGCAGTCGCCAGGAGTTCACCGTTCTGAACGGCCACCAGTCGCCGCCTGTGCGGGTCTTCGCTTTCCCGGAATTGCTCTGCACCATACACCCACTGACCGCGCACGCTTTCGGTCACCAGTCTCGCCACCTCCTGCGCGTCGGCATGCTGGAAGGGGCGCACTTTCACGCTTCAAGCTCCCAGGCGATCCAGTCCGGTTCGATGTTGGCCCCCAGACGGCGCAGCACGCCCAGGTAGGCGGCGTCACGCTGGCTGCCGGCGGTATTCAGGAAAGTGATGCCTTGACTTTGCAGGGTGCGGGCCACCTGGGCCAGCAGGGCAGTGGCCAGGCCGCGCCGGCGGTGCTGCGGGTGAACGATAAGTACGGCATTCCAGGCGTCCAGACGGCCCTTTTCCGGCAGCGCCAGCCCCACCAGCGTTTCGCCGTGCCAGGCCAGCCAGGCGGCGTTCCACAGGGCGTCCCCGTCCGCCAGGGTGTCGCTGGCCTCAGGAATGGTGGGCGCGGCGCTGATTTTGTCATTCCGGGTCAGATCGTACAGCGCCTGAAGCCGGGGATCGTCCTGAAACTTCTGGGCGGGCGTCAGGGTGTAGCCCCGTTCCTGAAGCGAAGTGTCCAGCTGGCGGGTGCTGGCCTGCCAGGTGTTGAGGTGAAACCCGCCGCCGAAGGTGCGGTGAACCTCGCGGAAACCCAGCGCGCTCAGGTCGGGCAGGTGAGGCAGGTAATCTTCCCGGACGCTGAGCCACAAGTGCGGGCGCCCGGCCGCGCGGGCGGCTTCCTGCTGGGAGATCAGCAGCTGCCGCGCGGTGTCGTCGGCCAGGTGATCGGGGTGTAGAGAGAGGCTCACCCAGGCGTGTGTGGGGTGAAAGTCCGGCAGCCACAGCGAGGCCAACCCGATGATCCAACCCGCCGTTTCACTGATGACATAACCGTGCCCGGCCTTGCTGAAGGTCTGGGCCAGTTGCTCGGCGGTGCGTCTGAAGTGCGGTTCCTGGGTGGCGTTGTGCAGCAGGGCGGCCAGATAGGCGTCCCTCGCCTCGGCGGTTCGGATGGCGGGTGCGGCGAGGTGGGTCATGCCGTCATCTTGCCGTGGAGACAAGCAAAAGGCGAATGGGCCCACTAGGCCAGATGGCTTAAGCGGAGTATGCATTTGTGCCCAGGTTTCACTTGATGTCACCAGGCGCCGAAATGGATCGATCTCCCTTCTCATAATCAAGTCATATTCACAGAAGGCTTGACAGGATTACGTATCGGGCGTATTCTGTTTTTACCGGAATGAGGATGCCGTTGGTGCAACCGCAGGTCAGACCGGAGAGACCATTCGACAGATCTTCCCTGAAAGGCCCTGGACGTTTCCACGGGCCTTTCTCCCTTTGTTTCCTCACTTCCCAATCCTTCATTAATGTGAGAAAGGGTGCATTTGCGCGTGATGGTCACATAATGAAACGAAGTCACGACGTTTCAAGCCATGGGAAGGTCTGTGTGAACAGCGCAGTGGCAACATCAAAACCACCCCCGGTTCTGACGGTTCAACTCGTCAAGGACACCTTCACGCTGTGCCTGGCCCACGAACCGCTGGCCCTGCCTCACAAGTGGGTGATCTTCTACACGCTGCTGGCCGTCAACCACAACCGACACATCAGCACCGACGAGGTGTGCGACCACCACCCCTGGAGCCGCCTGACCCCCGACATCGCCGGGCGTGACCTGTGGCGCTTTACCCGCAAGCACGAGGAGCGCTACTTCGGGCGGCGTGTCACCCACAGCCCTACCCGCCAGGCCACCAAACTCTTCACGCTGCTGCCCGAAGTCACCGCCCACCTGACTTTTTACCCGGATCAGGCCACGGTGTCCGATCACCTGCGGTCGCTGCGGCAACACCGTAATCAGGTGGCCATGCAGCTCAGCGAATGCACCCTGCTGCTGCAGGGCGGGCTGATCAGCCAGGCCCTGGGGCGCCTGCAACACCTGAGAACCCAGCCGCTGAACATCAACGACCTGGCCCACACCGAAACCCTGATCACCATGTGCCTGCACGAGTTGCACGGCGCAGAGGGCACCGCTGGGCAGGTGCCGGTGCTGCAACACCTGCTGCGGGCCAGCGGCCTGAACCGCCTCAACCGCGCCCGCCTGCTGATTCGCCTGGCCCGCCAGGCCACCCTCAGCGCCCAGTACGCCGAGGCCCACGGGTACTTCGAGCAGTTGCGTCAGGCGCTGCTGCCCGAAGACGGCGTCGAGTACTGCTGGTACCACGTGAATTACGGCCTGTACCTGCGCCGCACCGGGCACCTGCAGGAAGCCATGCACCACCAGCGCCTGGCCCACGACACCGCTCAGATCGCGCAGTGGTGGCACGGCGTGTTCGCCGCCAGCTATAACATGGCCATGATGCATCTGAGCGCCCACGAGCAGGCCCCCC
The DNA here is from genome assembly GCF_004634215.1 of Deinococcus fonticola. NCBI lineage: Bacteria > Thermotogati > Deinococcota > Deinococci > Deinococcales > Deinococcaceae > Deinococcus > Deinococcus fonticola. The sequence continues at coordinate 6,200 of NZ_SMMH01000034.1, forward strand.
CTGCCGGCAAACCCCGGCACCTGACGCAGGCCTTCGACTGGGCCATGCGGGCCTACTCCACCGCCGTCCTGACCCGGCAACCCGTGGCGCTGGCCGACACGTCGGTGCTGCTGGGGCTGATCGAGGGACGGCGCGGGCACCTGCCCGAAGCCCGCCACTGGTTGCGGCATTCGCAGTACCGCCTGCCCGATACCGGGGAACACTACCCCAGCGATCAGGTGGTCTACGCCGAGCTGGCCCGCATCGAGAGCACTGCCGGGAATCACTTCCTGGCCCAGTGGGCCAGCGAGACCGCCGAGCGGCATGAGGCCCTTCACCCCTTCCCGGACGTGACCCCATGAACGCCCCGGATTTGCACCTCTACCTGTTTGGTTCCCCTGCCCTGCGCCGTGCCAGTGACCAGCAAATCGTCCCCTGCACCACCAACGCACTGCGCCTGCTGGCAGTACTGGCCCTGGACGGCCCACAATCCCGGCTGAACGTGGCTGACCTGCTCTGGGACGCCCCGACCAGCCGCGCCCTGCACAACCTGCGCATGACTCTGTATCAACTGAGGCGCACCCTGGCCGAACACGTCAGTGTTCTGCAAGAGAATGGTGGTCTGCTGGCCCTTGACCTGCAATACGTCCAGGTGGATGCCCGGCACGGCGCGCAGGCCAGTGCGTTCGGACGCCCGGAATTTATGGCCGGGCACCGCACACGCGGCAGTGAACGCTGGCTGGAATGGGCCAATCAACACGAAGAAAAACTACAAAAATACATGCCCGAACCAGTCCCGACACCACAGATTGATCTCGCTCTGACACAGGCCATCCCAACAGGAGTGCCCAGGAGCCAGCTCACGCCTGCTTTGTCCATCTCCGTCCCCCCAACCCAACAGGGCCAAGCCACCACACCGCGACCCACTTCAACTTCCTCAACAGGTTCAGGTCGGGGCCGCCCCGGCAGTCTCTCCCTGCTCTACGCTCTGGACGCCGCTGCTGAAATGGACTCAGGGCAGTACCACGTGGCGGCTCAAGCGGCCCAGTACGCCCTGAACCTCTGCCCCACCGGCGAAGGAGCGGCCCTGGCGCACGACACCCTGGCCTATATTGCTCTGGATAACGACGAATTCCAGGCGGCCATCCAGCACGTCAAGCAGGGCTTCCAGGCTCACACCGACCCGCCCTGGGAACTGTTTTACACCGCCGCCAGCCTGGCGGACATGCAAGGCCAGTACGCTCGCGCTGAACAACTGACCATGCAAGGACTCAAAGTTCTCCGGCCGCACTCCTCACCCGCGCTGTTGCAAGCCGTGACCGCCAGCACCTACGACACTCGCGGGGATTTTGTAACGGCTCGCCGCTGGCACGAATGGGCACTGGAATCCGCTCGTCACTGGCCCCGCCCACAGCAACACTGCGGTGTCGTGACCTTCTACTTATGGCACCTCAATGCCACCCAGGACATCACCCGTACCCATGCACTGGGCCTGGAGGCCCTTGACCTGGGGCAATTCACCATGACTCCCTACGTTCATAACTCACTGGGAACCGCTGCGCTGCTGCGCCACGAACCCGAACTGGCCCTTCAGCACCTGTCGCCACAAACGCACCACACTGGCACCGTTCAGATCATTGCCCTGACCAAGAGCGCCCTGGCCTACCACGCCCTCGGTGCAAGCGAGCAGGCGCACGCCTGCCTGAGCGCCAGCGAACCCCTGGCTGCCCATAATGAAGATGGACGCGCTCACTATGAATGGGCCGTAGCAGCACTCACCATAGGTCACCACGAGTACCTGTCCCGCGCCACCCGTATGGTACAAGGCCAGGTCACCAACGACTCTGTGCTGGTGAAACGCTACCACCGCTTGGTACAAGACCTGCAACAACCCCGCCGTCTAAATTGACGCCCTGTATTGACGCTGAATTGACGCTTCATTCTTCACACTCTGCTCACCTTCAAAGCACGGGCGGGCGTTCAAACCCTCCGTTCGTCCGCACTTTGAAGGCAGAGGGAGGTTCACCATGAGTATCAAGGCAACCGTCGGATTCGTTCTTCCTACCCTGGCCCTGATCCTTTCCGCCTGCGACGGTGGTAGGAGCGGCCCGGTGGACACCAGCACCAAAGTCACCACCCTGACCGACAGCGGCGCGGGCAGTCTGCGGCAAATCCTGACCGATGCCAAGGGCGGGGACACCATCAAGTTCAGCACCACTGGAACTGTAATGCTGGCCAGTCCACTCACCACCAGCAAGAATGTCACCATCGACGCGACTGGCGTGACCTTCGACGCTGCCGGAAAAAGCCGCGTGCTGGAAATCCCCGCAGGCGTAGCTGTCACCCTCAAGGGTGGCACCTTGAAAGGCGGTGTCGGCCAGGTCATCACAGCCAACGTGGCCAGCCTGAGCGGGCGTTCCGGGGCGATGAGTCTGGAGGGTGGCTCGGGAGTAAGAATGTCGGCCCAGGCTGAAACTGAAACTTACGGCGGCATCATCGTGAACAAAGGTGCCCTCACGCTCGACAGCGTGACCGTCACGGGCGGAAAAGCCGACTTTGGCGGTGGAATCGCCAATGCCAAAGGCGCGACGCTTGGCCTTACCGGAACAACCAAAGTCACCGAGAATACTGCGGCCTTGTCAGGAGGCGGAATCGCCAATAAAGGTTCCATTACCATCACAGGTGGGAGCGTCAGTGGGAATACCTCCTACTACAGCGGGGCGGGCATTGTGGGGGATATCGGCAGCACCCTCACCATGAGCAGCGGGAACATTGACAGCAACACCTGCACGTACCCCGTAACGGTAGCCACTGACAATTCCGTGAGCGGCTGTGCGGGGGGCGGCATTTACAGCAATGGCGACGTGACCATTTCCGGTGGCAGCTTCAGCGGAAACAAAGTGTCTTACTTTGGCGGTGGCGTGACGGTTCAGGTCACCACGGACGCCAACAAGAATCCGGTAATCCCTAAACTGACCATTTCCGGTGGTACTTTCGAGAACAACAAAGTGACTGATGAAACACGGGGCAGTGGGGGGGGCATCTGGAGCAGCGGCCCACTGACCTTGACGGGCGGCATGGTGAAGGGGAATACCGCCCCATACGGCGGTGGACTGGGCTTATACGGTGAAGCCACAGTTACGGGCGGCACTATTCAGGGCAATACGGCCAAGGTGAGTGGCGGGGGGATCGAGGCCTTCACCTCGTCTACGGCGACCACCATTCGCACCCTGAACCTCGGCGGCAGCGCCAGCGTGATCGGGAATACGGCAAGCGACAACAGCGGCGGTATTGCCGTGAGCCGCAGCAAACTGGTCATGGCCGGTGGTACAGTCAGCAACAATACTGCCGTGAACACCGGGGGTGGTCTAGTTATCGGCGGTGGCTCCAGCAGCGTTATTCAGGGCGGCGTCATCAGCGGTAACAAGGTCACGGGTGAAGCCGATGGCGGCGGTGGCGTGCGCGTGCATTCAACCGCTACACTCAGCATTTCCGGCGGGGAGATCAGCGGTAATACAGCAATTCGTAACGGTGGCGGTGTCACTATTGGCGGGAAAGTAACCATGACCGGGGGCAGCATTACCGGAAACACGGTCACGGGAACCGATACCACGAAAGGACAGGGCCGGGGCGGTGGAGTTCACATGTACTCGAATGCCACGTTTAACGCCAGTGGTGGAAGTATCAGTGGCAATACCGCCGCATTGCAGGCGGGCGGCGTGACCATCGGCGGTGCCTTCGTGGATGACAAGGGCGTGATTGTTCCAGCATCGAAATTCACGCTGTCCGGCGCGAAAATCGAGAATAACAAAGTCACGACAGGCAGTGGCGGCGCAGTGTACGTCAGCGGAATTTTTGATATGACCAGTGGAAGTATCAGCGGAAATACAGCGAGTGGAACGGAAAGCGGGCAGGGCCGGGGCGGAGGCGTACGAATCGGGAACACCGGGACGTTCACGGCCAGTGGCGGCACAATAGCCAGCAACACCGCCGAGGTGCAGGGCGGAGGCATTTACGTGAACAACTCCTACGTGGATGACAAGGGCGTGACCATTCCAGGCGGGACGCTGAATTTGGCGGGCGCAACCATCACTGGGAACAAGGCGACAACAGGCTCAGGTGGGGGTGTTGCCAACGGGGGCACGTTTACCCTGCAAAGCGGCAGCGTCACTACCAACACTTCCGCGAATAAGGGAGGGGGAGTGCGGAACTTCAAGGACGCCATCTTCAAGCAAACGGGCGGCACCGTCACGGGCAACACACCCGATCAGATTCAGACCGATCAGTAGTTCACCTTTTACCGGGTCAGTGGCCGTCGGGTGCGGTTCACTGGCCCGGTTTCATGTCGCGCCACAGCCAGGATTCGCTGTACGTCTGCCCACTATGTTGCACTGCGTCCGGCTGCGTGCCCCAGAACGTAAAGCTGTGCCGTTCATAGAGCCTCCGGGCGCTGTGCTGGGTTTCCACCACCGCCAGGAGCAGGCTGGTCAGTCCCTCCCAGACTTCGGCGTGTTTCGCGTGCCAGCGAGAGAATGCCGACCAGTTGACCACCTAAGAATGCGCCGAAAGTCACGTTCTGCTCAGTGGGGCTGATCTGCGCGGCAATGCCTTCTGTGTCACGGGCAGCAAACTCGGCGGCCGTGGTCACGAAGGCCACCGGGTCACTGTTCAAGACCGTGTGACGCACCACGCGGTAACTTTCCACGTCCTGAGCGGTCAGGATGCGAACTTCAATCAAGGGTCACTACCTTTGCGGGTGTCACTCTTGACTGCCCGATGTGCCGGTCACGCCAGTTCAGGACGTGCCCATCCGCACGAACGTTGCGGATCAGCATGAAATCGAGGTCTTGCACCAGCCACGCCGCTTCCATCCACCCGGCCTCCGCCACGATTCCCGTGTCCGGCAGGCCGTGATCGGCAGGCGAGTAGATGCCTGCCTGCCCCACGGCGTCCTCCACGGCGTATGTCCACGGAGCGTCGGCCAGCAGGGGCGCGTGCAGGGCGTAACACTGGTTTTCCAGGGCGCGGGCCATGCTGCCCACCCGCACCCGCGTGAAACCGGCTCGCGACCCGGTAAAGGACGGCACCACCAGCAGTTCCGCCCCGCCTTCCGCCAGGGCGCGGCCCAGGTGCGGGAATTCACTGTCGTAGCAGATAGCCACGCCGAACTGGACGCCCTGCGACTGAAAGACCTTCACGCCGTTGCCAGGACTGATCAGCCACTCTTCGTCCTCGAAGCGGGTCATGAGCAGCTTGTCCTGAAAATCACTCGCGCCGCTGGGGCTGAACACGTAGGCCCGGTTCACGAAGCCGTCGGCGTGCGCTACGGGGTAACTGCCGGCCACGATCGTTACGCCGAAGTCACGCGCCAGCTGCTCGTGCAGGGCCACAAAGTCCGGCAGAAAGCGCTGCAATTCAGGACGCATGCCCAGCACGTCATGGTGCAGTTCCGGGGGCAGCAGGCTGATCAGTTCCAGCGGCGCATACTCCGGAAACACCAGCAGATGCGCCCCCAGCCGCGCCGCGTCCGCCACCCAGCGCGAGAGTTTTGCCTGGTAGTCTTCCCAGGAGTTCAGGAAATCGACGGGGTAAGCCGCGGCGGCCACGCGAAGCACAGACATCCTTGCAGTATGCCGGACGCCCGGCCCACCGCCATCCGCCGTTTAGCTCAGTGTTGCGGCTGATACGGGTTCCGTCTGTTTAGTTTGGCAAACTCCACGCCCGGAACCCGCCCAGCTCGGATTGAATCGTTGACGAAGTGATTCAACCCAAGCCCATCTCAGTGCGTGGTTTTCTTCCAGTCGGCGATGAAGTCGGCCACCAGTTCGTCGGCCAGGTCGGCCGCCTCCAGGCTGCCGCCGCCCACATCGAGTCCGCCGATAAACAGGTCACTCCACAGGGTCACTTCCTTGTAGTTGCCCTCCTTGCTGAGCCACCCTTCCAGGCTCGCCTGGTAAATATCGCCGTCATCCGTTGTGAAGAAAGAGAAAAACAGGTTCACCTGCCGGTTTGCCGTCAGGCCTTTTGGGCCGCACTCGCCGGGCGCCACCGCAATGTTGGCTTTCTTCAGGGCCGCTTCCAGACGGGTGATCAGTTTGCCGCGCACCGCCTCATTTTCCTTGCCTTTTTCCTCGAAGCTGGCGTTCACGCACACGTTCCTGAAACCCTTCAGGTTCTCGGCGGTGCGGGTTGCGCCGGCACTGGACACGGCCAGAATGGACAGCAGAATGGTCATTTTCTTCATGGGAAACCTCCAGTCGGGGGCGGTGGGCCGGCGTACTGTGGGCAGTGTACCCGGAGGTTTTGCCCAACCTCGCTTAAAATGACAGGCATTGTGACCACGCCCGACCTTCCAGCTTCAGAGACCTTCGGCGGGAAACCCCGCATTTACCCCATGCGCCTGTACGGCGACCCGATCCTGCGCCGCAAGGCCAGACCCCTGGCGCACACCGACACCCTGACCGTGCCGGGGTTCGAGGCGCAGACGGTGCGCGAGGTGGCGAACACCATGCTGGAAACCATGTTCGAGCAGCGCGGCGTGGGCCTGGCCGCCCCGCAGATCGGGCTGCCGGTGCGGCTGTTCGTGGCGGTGGAGTACGAGGACGACGAGGAAGAAAACGAGGGCCAGGACGACGCCCCCCTGCGCTCGCGGGTGCTGCGCGAGTACGTGATGCTGAACCCGGTCATCAAGGCCATCAACAAGAAGAAAGACAAGTCGTACCAGGAGGGCTGCCTGAGCATCCCCGGCATCTACGAGGAAGGCGTGCCGCGCACCCGCCAGATCAGCATTTCCTACACCGACCTGGAAGGCGTGCACCGAACCATGGAGGCCGAGGACTACCTGGCCCGCGTGTTCCAGCACGAAACCGACCACCTGGACGGCAAGCTGTTCCTGGATCACCTGCCCGCCGAGGTCACTGACGAGCACCGCCGCGACCTCCTGAAAATTCAGCAGGCCAGCAAGAATTTCCTGGCGAACCTCAGCGCCTGGGAGAAAGAAAAACACAGGCACGTCCGGGAGAACCTTTGACCGCTCCCAGGTTCGCTTTGCCCAGGGTGGCCTTCTTCGGTTCCCCCGCCTTCGCGGTGCCGGTGCTGGACGCCATCCGGGCCGAGTTCGAGGTGGTGCTGGTGGTCGCGCAACCGGACAAGCCGGTGGGGCGCGGGCTGAAGTTGACGCCCCCAGCCGTCGCGGCGCGGGCCGCTGAACTGGGGCTTGCGCTGGCCCAGCCCACCAGACTGCGCCGCAACGAGGCTTTTGCCCGGCAGTTGCGGGAGTCCGGGGCGGAGGTGGCGGTGACGTGCGCCTACGGGAAAATCCTGCCCGGCAGCGTGCTGAGCATCCCGCGTTACGGTTTCTTGAACACGCACACCAGCCTGCTGCCGAAATACCGGGGCGCCGCCCCCATCCAGTGGGCCTTGATCGAAGGGGAGACGGTCACGGGCACCACCATCATGCAGACCGACGAGGGCATGGACACCGGCCCCATCCTGCTGCAAGAAGAGTTGCCTGTTCCTGCCGAATGGACGAGCCTGGAACTCTCGGACGCGCTGAGCGCTCAGGCCGCCCGCCTGATCGTGCGGGCCCTGCATGGGCTAGGCAGCCTGACCCCGCGCCCGCAGGATGACCGCGCAGCCACGCACGCCGGCATGCTGGACAAGGAACACGGCTTCGTGCGCTGGACGGACACCGCCGCGCAGGTCGTGAACCGTTACCGGGGGGTGGCCGCCTGGCCCCAGACCACCGCGTTCCTGAACGGCGCACGGTTGAAACTGAACGGGCTGAGCCTGACAGAAGGCCACGGGCCACCCGGCGAGGTGCTGCGCGTGGACGGCGCGGGCCTGACCGTCGCCTGCGGTGTGGGCGCAGTTCACATTAGAACGGTGCAACCGGAAGCGAAAAAGCCCCAGCCTGCCCAGGTGTGGGCACCGGCTGCGGGTGTGCACCCCGGCACGCGTTTCGATCTCTGGGAACCAGCCGCCTCCTGATCCCGTACCCTGAAGCGTGGATAACCTGCGCTTTCCGCTCACCCTGGAATTCAAGTTCAGCCTGTTTACCGAACTGCAAGTGCACGACGCAAACGGGCAACTCCTCGCCTACGTGCGCGAGAAGACCTTCAGTGTCCGCGACGAAGTGAAGGTCTTTACCGATGCCAGCCGCCAGGTGCAGACGCACGGCATGCGGGCGCAGGGCTTTATGGCAGGTGCGCTCGACTGGAAAGCCAAACGCCTGATTCGCCGTAGTGACGGCACGGAAATCGGCGCTTTGCAGGCACAGGGCATGAAAACCCTGTGGGGAGCCAGCTACGAACTCCTCGCCCCTAACGGGCAGCCACTGTTCACCATCAAGGACGACCACCCGTGGCTGGGCGTCATCGAGGGCCTGATCGGCGCGGTGCCGTTCGTGGGCGATCTGGTGGCAATGGGGTTCGATTACCTCGTGAACCCGACCTACACCGTCACGGACGCGGGCGGGCAGGCGGCGTACCGCGTGTTCAAGAAACGCAGTCTGTTCTCCCGCCGCTTCAAAGTCGAGGAACTGACCCCCCGCTCCCCCCAGAACGACGAACTGGTGCTGATGGGCCTGATCCAGCTGGTGCTCAGGGAAAGGGAACGCGGGTAAGCCAGGGGCAACAGCAACCTGCGGGCCGATGTGGGGCCAGACACCGCAGTGGGCGGGCAAACGTTCGCGCTGGCCCGCCCACTCCTCAGCCCGTGAGGTTCACTGCTCGGCGACCAGCAGCACCGCTTTGCCGTCGTGGTTCGCGGTGGTTTCGGCTGCGGTGTCCAGCATGTTCTTCAAATCCACGTAACCGGCGCGTTTAAAGCTGGTTTTTGCCGTCAGTTGCTCGGCCAGATCCTCACGGGTCGTGACGAAACTGTTGTACGTGTGACGTGGTTTTGGCAGCAGCTTGAAATCCTCGCGGCTGAAAGCCCCGGTGAACACGAACCCGCCCGCCACCTTCGCCGGGCCGAACATCCGTCCGTGGTTATTCGAGCGGTACCAGGGCGCGTCACTGAACGCCAGCCCTTTCCCGTTCGCGGGTTGCTGGGTATACAGCCGCCCGTTGATCCAGCCAGAATACCCGTCACTGTGCATGTTCTTCGGGCCGTACCCGGCCTTCTCCATGGCGTCCAGCAGGCGCGAGGTGGCTTCCTCGGGCGTTTTCGCCGCCCTGTCCAGCACGATGACGTTGATGGGTTCACGTAAGGTGCGCCCGCCCAGGCTTTCGCCCAGCCAGGTGGCGTTCTCCAGGGATTTGGTGATCATCCACATGCCGATATCGCCGACCTCGGGCACACTTTTGAACACGTCTGCGGGCGCAATCTGGTATGCGGCCGGGTCACGTTGCGGCCCCGTTTCATTCGCCGGAGCGCACGCCGTGAAACCCAACGCAGAAACCACCAGAACAGCCCACCAGGGTTGCTTTACCTTCATGACTTGACCTCCGATGGTTCCAAGGTACAACAGCACAGGCGGACGGCAGAGGGCACATGCGGTCAAGGGCCGCCCCTGTTTTCCTTCGCCCGACACCCCACCACCCACGGGCTATTTTTCGCTGAAACTGGGTACCCGGTCGCCGTACAGGGCGTAAGCGTCGCAGCGCTCTTGCAGAACACACTTGCCGCATTTGGGGCGCGTCCACTGGCACACCTGCTGACCGTGCCGCAGCAGGTTCTTGTGAAGCTCGAACAGGAAGGGTGGGTCTGGGGGCAGCAGGGCCAGCAGGGCGCGGTGGGCCGCCTGCTCGCCCATGCGCGGAATGGTACCCACACGGGTGTTGATGCGGTGAACGTGTGTGTCCACCGGAAACACCGGGCGGGCATAGTTGAACAACAGCAGCAGCGAGGCGGTTTTGATGCCGACCCCCGGCAGGTCGGTCAGCCACTTCAGGGCGTCCTTGACGGGCAGGTCGCGCAGGAAATCCAGGTCGTAACTGCCATTCTGCTCCCTGATCTGCTTGAGCGCCGCCTGAATGCGCGGGGCTTTCGTTTCGGGGTAGTTGCTGCGCCGGATGGCGTGCGCCACCTCGGCCACGGGCGCGGCGGCAATAGCGTCCCAGTCGCCCAGTTCGCGCAGGCTGAAGTAGGCGGCTTCCTCGTCGGCGTGGGTCGTGCGGCCCGACAGGATGGTGGAAATCAGTTCGTGCATGGGGTCGCGCCGGGGCTCCAGCACCCGCTCGCCGTACTCGGCGTGGAGCTGTTCTTTCATCCACACCAGCAGGGCGGCCCGCTCCTCGGCAGGGCGGGCCACGTTGAGCACAGGTTCAGGCAGCACAGGTTCAGGTGCGGCAGCGTCGGTCACGGTTTGCGTTCGGCATTCCCTTCCACTTCGTCGCGGCCCCCCTCGGCGGGTTCGTCTTTTCTCGCCGGATCGATGTTGGGGTTCTTGCCCTGATCCTCGGCGGGCAGATGATCCGGCGCCCCTTCGGCCGGAGCGCGGTCGGACGGCACGGGTTGCTCCACGATTCCAGCACTCTTGCTCTTGTCGTCAGGCATGCTCAGCATCGTCCTGCGCCGCAGCGGCAGGCAGGCAAGCAGCGCGTGAAGGCAGGTTCATTTCTGAGGTTTTGATGGAGCGTACTGCTCCACGCCGCCCGCCGCCTCGAACGCCTTTTCAAGCTCGGCCACCGGCTTCTGCGGCTGACTTTTCGCGTCTCCCGGCAGCGTTCGGGCGAACACTTCCAGCGCGTCCGCGTACCCGTCGCCGTCACTGTCCTGCTGGGCTTTCAGCAGGGCATACAGCACCTGCGGAAACCTGTTCTTCTGGCCCCCGGCCGCGTCCACCTGGAACTGCGCCTGAAGTGCCTGCCCGAACGAATTCCACGGCGCCCCCCCGGACTCTTTGACGTGGCAGTACGAACACGCCATCACCCGGCGGTCGTATTCCCACAGGGGATTGCCCTGGTCGTAATGAAACTGCCCGATGGCCTGCACGCGGAACTTCGGCATGGCGAAGGCGACCGGCAACAGCAAGGCCAGCAGCGCGGCGCTCAGGGCGGCCCGACGGCTGAACGTCCCGGCTTCTCTCACGCCACCCACCCCGGCCCCCCGAAGTCCCCGCCGAGGATGTCGCGGGCGCTGAGGCCCAGCCATTTGTTGAGGGCTTCGGCGTACACACCCCGGAAGTCCTGCTTGTAGATGATGTCCCCTTCGGACAGTTTCTCCAGATCCGGGCTGTCGCCGTGAATGCCGCCCTTGACGCCCTTGCCCAGGGCAAACATGACGCTGCCCTTGCCGTGGTCGGTGCCGGCGCTGTCGTTCTCGGCCACGCGCCGCCCGAACTCGGAAAAGCCCATGACGATGACTTTCTCGGACAGGCCCTGTTTTTCCAGATCACTTTGGAAGGCACTGAGGCCCCCGGCCAGCGTGGCGAGGAGTTCGTCCTGCTCGGCGCGTTGCCCGGCGTGCGTGTCGAAGCCGCCCAGTGACACGTACAGCACGCGCTGGCCCACTCCGGCGGCGATCAGGCGGGCCGCGTCACGCAGTTGCCGGGCGAACCGGGTGTCCGGGTAAACTGCGCCATCTTTGTACTTCTTCACGTTGGCCTGCACCCGCGCGGTGTTCTTCATCATCTGGCGCGTGGCGCGGCGCAAGTAATCGGCCTCGCCCTGACGCGGGGTGCTGAGCATGGTGTTGAACGCCCCTTCTAAATTCGCCGGAACCCTGATTTGAAAATTATCCAGCGGGTCGATGCTCGGCAACGTGAACTCGGATGCCTGAAGGGCCTGCGGGGTCGTGCCGCCAATGTTACTGGCGCAGAACGGATCACCGATTTTCTCGGCAATGCGGCCAATCCAGCCGTCCGCTTGCGCCTGCGCGGGGTCAGCCGTGTGCCAGATCGCCATGCTGGCGAAGTGACTGCGGTTCGGGTTGGGGTAACCGATGTTCTCCATCCAGGCCAGTTGCCCGTCGTCCCACAGCTTCATCAGGGGTTTCAGGCTGGGGTGCAGGCCCAGGTTCGGGGTCAGGGGCAGCACTTCCTGCCGGCTGACGGCAATTCTGGGGCGCGCCGCGTAGTAGGCGCCGTTGCTGTACGGCACCAGCGTGTTCAGCCCGTCGTTTCCGCCCGTAAGTTGAACGACCACCAGCGTCTTTTCGCCGCCTGCCTGGGCCGCCGCGCGCGCCAGAAAACCCGGCATACCGGTCGTGGCCGCCACCGCCAGGGCAGAAAATTTAAGAAAATCACGTCGAGTTGGGGACATGGGGAAACCTCCGGGGTTGCTGCTGGCGCATGGCTACTCGCCGACGGCTCAGCTTTTACTTTTTGGGGGGGCAGAAGCGTGTTTTTTACTTCTGCACTCGGCCAATGGCCCTGCGTGCTGGCTCTATGCGTCGGCCTTTTGCGCCAGCTACGCCAGCTGAAATTCAGGGCTTATCATCGTCAGGTACGTGCGCTGCTTGTCATTCAGCTTGCCCAGCTCGGCCCGCAGCAGGTCGCGTTCACTGCCGGTCAGGGCCAGGTTCGTGGGCGGTTTGACCTGCGGCGCGTCTTTGCTGAGGGTCAGGGACGCCGCGAGGTTCATCCTGAGCAGCAGGGTGCTGTCGTTGATCCACTCGCGCCCGCCGTCCCAGCCTTTGACGGTGTCGGGTTCCAGAATCTGCTGGCCCATGCGTCCCGAGAGTTGAGCGAGGTTCACGAGGCGTTTGGCGGCCAGTTCCGGGCGGCCCAGCGTGCGCAGGGCGCCCACGATGTACTCCACCGGGCCGCGAATGATGCGCTGGCGTGAGCCGTAGAACGCCTCGCTGGACAGCAGTTCCTCCAGCACGGCGCGCAGGTCGCCGTGGGTGCGGCGAAACGTCTCGGCGCTGCCCTGCACGGCCTTTTCGTCGGGCGTGTCGGCCACGAAAGCGCGGTGCAACTTGCGGGCAATGAACACGGCTGTTTGCGGGTGCTGCGCGGCCAGGCGCACGATATCCTGCGGCTCGAACTTCCCGGTTTGTCCCAGATACGTTTTTTCTCCAGGGTCGTGGCGGTTTTTCTGATACTCGAAGCGGGCTTCCTCCAGAAAATTCTTATTTCCGCGTCCGCCCGTGAATGTCCAGCCGCTCAGGGCGCGGGCCCCCTCCTGCACGTCCTTCTCGGTGTAATGGCCGATGCCGGTGGTGAACAGCTCCAGCAACTCGCGCGAGAAATTCTCGTTCGGTTTTCCTTTCCTGTTCTGGTCGTTGTCGAGGTAACGCAGCATGGCCGGCGTTCTCGCCACGTCCAGCGTGAACTCCTCGAAGCGGCGTGTGGCGGCGTGCCGGCGCAGCAGGGTCAGGTACTGCCGCAGCGACGATTCGTTGCGCACCTTGTCGGTGCCGACCACGAAGTGATTGCTCCAGGTCAGGGCCAGTTTCTCGCGCAGCGGGTGCGGGCCGTAAATCATCTCGTACAGCCAGCCGGCGCGTGTCAGTTGAATCATGGCCCCCGGGGTGGCCCCCGTCGCCGGGTCGAAGGGGTTTCTGGCCGCGCGGGTCTGGTCGAAGTCCAGCGCAGCCCGCGCCACTGCACGGGCGTCTTTGCCCACCAGGGCGCGAATTTCGGCATCTGTTCCACCAAAGCGTGTGCGCCGGACGAAATGCGCCGCGTCCTCCGGGGACAGGTTCTGAGCGTAAGGAGTCAGGGTCATCTGGTTACCTCAAGGTTTGGAGGCCGCAGGGGCCAGAAAAGTTCCCAGGGCCGATTCGTCCACCCGCCGCACCTGGCTGAGGGCCGCCTTCAGCGCTTCCTGCGGCAGGTTCCCCACCAGCCACACGAACCGCCCCCCCACCTGGCGGGACGCCACGCCCGGCGCGGCCTTCACGTTTCTTGGGGCCAGCACCAGCGCCAGCGTGTTCAGCCCATCCGACAGCGTGACCTCCACGCGCCTGTCCTTTTGCTGCACGCTCACGGGCGTGAACCCCGCCGGAACACGCAACCCCGGCACGGCCCCCTGCACCGCCGCGCGGAGCCCCGGCGCGACACTCAGGGACGGGCCTTGCCCCTTGACCAGCCTAAGATTCACTTTCTGAAACAGCGCCTGCCGCGCCAGCGCCCCGTCTGCCCCGCGCTCCTCGAACCCCAGCGGGACATTCCAGGCGTCGTCCACCCACAGGCGCCAGCGCGCCGCCCCCACGTTCAGGGGCGTCAACTCGAAGCGCGTCACCGCCCGGCCCGCCAGCGTCTCCGGCCCGGCCTTCACCACCGTGAACGTTTTCACTACTGCCCCCGGACGCAGTGGCAATACCGGCAATTTCCCCATCATTTTCGTGGGCACGTCGCGCGGCGGAAACAGCACCGTCACCTGCACCTGCCCGCGCGCCTCCCACGCCCGCGCCTTTTGCAGCGCCCGCAGCAGGTCGTCTGCGTCCGTGGCCGACGCACTGGGCACCGCACAGAGGGCCGCGAGCCAACAGGCAAAGGTGAGGAAAGGGCGGGGAGCAGCCCACCTTTTTCCTACTCCCCGAATCCTGCCGCCCATCACCTTTTTCACCAGCCCTCCCCCAGGCTCTCGGCGTACACCTGATAGGCGGTGCTGGCGGGGGCGTCCGGCAGGGGTTTGAGTACGGCGAAACCAGCGATGGCGGCGGCGCAGGCGGTCAAGACGGACAGCCACCCGGCGCGGACATGGCGGGCATGACGCTGGCGCTGGCGGTGACCGGCCAGGAAGCGCCCGGCCGCGCCCGTATCGGCGGGCGTTTCGGTGCGGGCTTCGACAAAAAGAGCGTCTAGAGCAGTTCTCCGAATTCCGTCATCCGTGGAAGGGCACCCCGAATGACTCCATTCTTCGTCCTGCTCGTCTCCATTCACTCGCTCCGCTCGGCCAAAAGAACGCAGTTCTTTTGGCAAATGCTCTAACTGCTTATCCAGATCGTCGTTATGCATACACTTCCTTTCTAGCTTCCGTTTGCCACAGTCCAGCCGCGCCCCTCATGGTTTCAACCCGGCTTGCGTAAGCCACTCGCGCAGGGCGGCGCGGCCCCGGTTGATGCGGCTTTTCACGGTGCCCAGTTCTGCACCAGTTACGGCGGCGATCTCGGCGTAGTCCAGGCCGGAAATCTCGCGCAGGGTCACGGCCTCGCGCTGCTCCTGCGGCAAAGATTGCAACGCGGCAGCCAGCCGGTCACGGATATCTGCCTGCTCGCTGCTGCGTACCGGGCTGTGCGGCGCGGGCGGTTCCAGCACGTCCTCGAAAGGAACGTTCTGCCGGGCCTGCAAAGCCTTGTAACACGCGTTCAGGGCGATGCGGTGCAGCCAGGTGCTGAACTGCGCCTCGCCCCGGAAGCCTTTCAGGCCTTTATGCACGGCGATAAACACCTCCTGCACCACGTCGTCTGCCGCGCCGGAACCCACGGTGTTCGCCGCCAGCCGGTGAACGCCCGCCGCGTGACGGTTCACCAGCGCCTCGAAGGCGTGGTCGTCGCGCACGGCCAGCCTGGCGAGGGCCGCGTCGTCCAGTTGCGAAAGGGCATCACTCAAGGTCACCTCAGAGGTTAGAGGATGCGTGGGCAGGAAAAGTTCCGCGCGGGGTGGGCCGGCCCGGCCACTTCTCCTGATCCCCGCACCGTTACTCCGTCCTCACCGTTCCAATTCGTACACTGGGGGCATGACCCGCACGCTTTCGCCTTCTGCCGAGGATTACCTGAAGCACCTGTATGTGCTGGGGCAGACGGGCAAGGTGAATACGCAGGCGTTAGCGGACGCGCTGGCCGTTGCGCCGGCCAGTGCCACGGGTATGCTGCGGAAACTGACGGAGCAGGGCCTGGTGTCTCACGTGCCGTATCAGGGGGCGAGACTCACGGCGGAAGGCGAGCGGGTGGCGCTGGAGGTGCTGCGCCATCACCGGCTGCTGGAGCTTTTTCTGCACCGGGCGCTGGGCGTACCGCTTGACGAGGTTCACGAGGAAGCCGAGCGGCTGGAGCACGCCCTGAGCGAGAAACTGGAAGCCCGCATCGCCGCCTGGCTGGGTGACCCGACCCACGACCCGCACGGTGACCCCATTCCCTCGCTCACGGGCGAGTTGCCCGAGCGGGCAGAGCGGCGCCTGTCTCAACTGGCAGTGGGGCAGCGGGCGGTGGTGGCGCGCGTGCCGGACGACGACGCGGTGCAGTTGCGGGCCCTGATGGCGGCGGACCTGACGCCCGACTCTCCGCTGAAGCTCCTGAGCGTGGACACGGCCCTGGGGACGCTGACGGTGGAAGTGGCGGGCCACCCGCTCACGCTTTCGCTGGTGGTGGCCGCGCAGGTTCACGTGCATTCTGTGAAGTCCAGCCCGTCGTGAACTCCACATTCTGGCAGCGAGAACGCCGAAAACGCCGCTGGCCAGGAGGCCCGCCCAGGGCTTCACGCTGGGCGGAGCGAAGGAACCTAAAGCGCGCCCGGCACAGTGGCGCAGCAGGAGCGGGTCACCGTCGCCCCCGCCGTATTCTTCACGCCTCTCTTTTCGGCAAAAGAGGCGCCTGTGCCGCGTGACCTTCGTGCCCTGCTGCTGGCCCTGACCTTTCTGACGACCCTGCCTTTTCCGCAGCCGAGAGGGGTTGAGGACGGGGATTTCGCGCGGGCAAGTAGTTTTTACCCGCTGGCAGGGTTCGTGGTGGGCGGTGTGGTGGCGCTGCTGCTGTGGTTGCCGCTGCCTTTGCCAGGCGGCGTGCGGGCGGCGCTGGCGCTGGGGGCGTGGTTGGCGGTGACGGGCCTCCTGCACTTCGATGGGCTGGTGGACAGCGCGGACGCCCTGTTTGTCATGAAATCCCCGCAGCGGCGCCTGGAAATTCTGAAGGACGTGCATGTGGGCGCGTTCGGTCTGGCGACGGGCGTTCTGGCGCTGCTGACGTTGTGGAGTCTGCTGGGCAGCTCCCTGCCTTTTTTCGCACCGGTGGTGGCGGCGGTGGTGGCCCGGACGCTGCTGCTGTGGCCCATGAACTTTTACCCGGCGGCGCGTCCCGGCTCCCTGGGAGCCATTTCCAGGCAGGGCAACGGGGCCATTGCTTTGCTGCTGGCCTTGCCCACGCTTTTTTTCCCGGGGGCATGGCTGGCGTGGCTGGTGGGCCTCCTGACGGTACTCGTGACCGCCCGCTTTGCCGCCTCCCGCCTCGGTGGGGGGCTGACCGGGGACAGTTACGGATTCATCATCATGGTCACGGAGCTCGCGGTGCTGTGCGCCTACGCCTGGGGAAAGGCCGGGTAAGACCGCCGTCCTCCTCTTCCCCATAACCTGCACCTTCGCCCCGTAACCTCCTTTACCCTGAACGCATGTCGCCCATCCTGCTAGGTCACCGTGGTTCGCCTCATCAGTTCCGTGAGAACACCATGCCGGGCTATCAGGCGGCGCTGGCGGCCGGGCTGGACGGCGTGGAGGTGGACGTGCGCCGCCTGGTGGACGGAACGCTGGTGCTGCACCACGACGCGCATTTGCCGGATGGGCGGTTTCTGCGGGACTTGCGGCGTTCTGAAGTGCCGGCGTGGCTGCCCACGCTGCCGGAGTTCCTGGCCTGGATGGCGGACACCGGCACTTACGCCAACATCGAGTTCAAGTGGGAACGCGAGGTGTGGCGGCCGGACGACCGAGTAGAGCGCACGCTTGACCTGGTGCGCGGGCTGGGCCTGGGGCGGCGTGTACTGGTCAGCAGTTTCAACCCGCTTTATCTGCTGGCGGCCAGGCAGGTGGCGCCCGAAATAGAGCGGGGATTCCTGTTCGAGAGGGAGTTGGCGCCCGCCTTGATCACGACCATCATGAAGGTGACTGCCAGCGTGGCCCTGCACCCGCGGTTCAGCCTGATCGACCGGGAACTCATGGCGCTGGCCCGGCAGCGTGGCTGGCGCGTGAACACCTGGACCGTCAACGACGTGGCAGAAGTGCAGCGCCTTACCGGGCTGGGTGTGGACGCATTGATCGGGAATTTTCCCGAGGTGCTGCTGACAGCCAGACGAAGACCTGACACAGAAACAATTTGATTTGCTGACCTGCACGGCCTCTTGTGGACGAGGAGGCGAGAGAAGACCCTGGAAGGACGTTCAATTCGACCGGGCCACTCATCTTGGCCTGACACTTCCATGACATCTACGTGTTAAGCCGCCCCAGTCCTGTCAGCGTAGAATGTTTGACAACCGGCTGACTTTATTTTTCTAACTTCAGGCAGATCCCGTGCTGAAGGTTCTTCTCAGCTTGGTTTTCAAGGAAAAGGAGAAACATGAAACGTCTCACTGCACTTCTGACCCTGAGCATGGCTTCCGTGGCCGCCGCGCAAACCACCGTGGAGTTCTGGCATTCCTTCGGGGACGCCAAGCGCAGCGGCTGGATTCAGGCCCGTGCCGACGAGTACAACAAGACCCATCCCGGCGTGAAGGTCGTCCCCAGCTACAAGGGCAGTTACAACGACAGCCTGCAGGCCACCATTCTGGCCGGACGTCAGAACAAGGCCCCGGCGCTGGTGCAGATTTTCGAGGTCGGCAGCCAACTGGCGCTGGACAGCGGCATGTTCCAGCCGGTCAGCGGCGTCAAGAATGTGGATTTCAGCGATTACATCAAGCCGGTCATCAACTACTACACCATTAACGGCAAGGTGAACAGCCTGCCCTTCAACAGCAGCAGCCCGGTGCTGTACTACAACAAGACCCTGATGCAGAAAGCGGGCCTCGACCCCAAGACCCCGCCCACCACCTTCGCCGGAATTCAGAAAGCCTGCGCCAAGATCGAGGCCGCCAAGCTGGGCGCGACCTGCTTCGGCATGAGCCTCAACGGCTGGTTTGTCGAGCAGTGGATGGCTCAGCAGGGCGCGACCCTCCTGAACAACGGCAACGGCCGCCAGGGCCGCGCCACCGCCACCAACCTCGACAGCGCCGCCGCGAAGAAGATCTTCGATTTCTTCAAGACCATGAACGACCGCAAGTGGTACACCTACAGCGGCAAACTGGAAGACTGGGACGGCAGCGACGCCATCTTCACCAACCAGAAGGCCGTGTTCCACATCACCAGTACCGCCGACATCGGCAACAACCGCGACGCCGCCAAGAAAAACGGCTTCGACATGGGCGTGGGCGTGCTGCCCATCCCCGACGGCGTGAAACGGAACGGCGTGGTGATTGGCGGGGCCAGCCTGTGGATTCCCAAGAACATCAGCAAGGCGCAGGCCGAGGCCGCGCTGGACTTTGCGCTGTACATGACCAACACCCAGAACATGGCCGACTGGCACAAGCTGACCGGCTACTACCCGGTGCGCCAGAGCAGCATCGCGCTGCTGCGCAAGCAGGGCTGGTTCACGCAAAGCCCGCTGCAACTGGTGGCCTTCAACCAGCTCACCAAGACCGTGCCCAGCCCCGCTACCGCCGGCGGCCTGAACGGCGCGGCCATCCAGACCCGCAAGATCGTCGAGGAAGGCATTCAGAAAGTCCTGAACGGCACCCCCGTCGCCGACGCCATGAAGGACACCAAGGCCCGCGCCGACGCCGCCCTGGCCGAGTACAACGCCAACTTCAAGTGAACGGGGAGTGGTGGGTGGGCAGTGCTGAGTGGAAACACCAGCCCCCGCCCACCGCGTTCCGGCCCTCACTTTTTTGACGTTCCGCTGCGGTTTCGTCAGCCCGGCGCGGCAGTGTGCCCCTGCCCTCCACCCCGCTCGTGAAATCGCGTTAACCGCCGAGTCCGCGCCCTGTATCCGGGTGCGGATCAAGCGTTTGGGGGAGAGAGGAAACGTCATCCCACCCTTCCTTTCCCACTGACCACTTCCTACTGACCACTTCCTACTGACCACTTCCTACTGACCACTTTCTACTGACCACTGACCAAGCCGGAGGCTTTTCATGATCAAACCCCGTCAGGCCGCGCCTGATAACGGCGAGGAACGCGCCGTGTTCAAGGGAGTCGCGCTGCCCTGGGTGTTCCTGCTGCCCACCCTGCTGATCCTGGCCGTGTTCATCTACCTGCCCGCCCTGCGCACCCTGAAACTCGCGGCTTACAAGGCCAACGTGATCCTGGGAACCGAGCGTTTCGTGGGTCTGGCGAACTTCGCGGAGTTACTCAGCAGTCCCGCTTACCGACAGGTGGCGTTGCAGACCTTCATCTTCATGCTGCTGACCGTGAGCCTGGGCCTGTTGCTGTCCATTACGCTGGCGTGGCTGGCGAGTCGGCCCATTCGCGGGGCGAAAACCTACCGCCTGCTGCTCATTTACCCGTATGCGCTGAGTCCCGCCATTGCCGGGACGCTGTGGCTTTTCCTGTTCAACCCGGAGATCGGCGTGGTGAACCAGATGCTGGGGGCCGCCTTCCACGTCAAGCCGCGCTGGCTGGACACGCCCCTGCTGGCCTTCGGGCTGGTGACGCTGGCCGCCATCTGGAAGGGCCTGGCGTACAACATCGTCTTTTACCTGGCCAGCATTCAGAACCTGCCGGGCGACGTGATGGAAGCCGCCGAGATCGACGGGGCCAGTCCCGCGCAGGTGTTCTGGAAGGTCGCGTTTCCGCTGCTGACGCCCATCACCTTCTTTCTGGTGTTCACCAACATCATCTCCGCGCTGTTCGACTCGTTCGCCCTGACGGACATCCTGACGCGGGGCGGGCCGTACTACCACAACGCCGGAATCACCACTTTTCTGGTGTACCAGCTTTATCAGGACGGCTTCGTGAACTTCAAAACCGGGGCCGCCGCCGCGCAGGCCGCGCTGATGCTGGCGCTGGTGGCGTTCGTCACCTGGATGCAGTTCCGCCTGGGCGAGAAGCGGGTGCATTATGGCGCATAGTTCCCGGCCCCACAGTTCCAGGCATCGCGGGGAATGGAAAACGCACGCGGCCCTCAGCCTCGCCGTATTCCTCGTCAGTGCGCCCCTGATCTTCGCCGTCATCAAGTCCACCCAGGTCAGCAGCGACGTGCTCAGCCCCAAACTGATGCCCGGCGGCGCGTTCCTCGACAACCTGCGGAACGTCTGGACGGACGCGCACCTCGGGCGGTACATGCTCAACAGCCTCATTGTCGCCTTTTGCGTCACCACCGGAAAAACCATCCTGAGCCTGCTGGCCGCGCTGGCCTTCGTGTACTTCCGGTTTCCCCTCAAGGGCGCGGCCTTCGTGCTGGTGCTGCTCTCGCTGATGCTGCCCACCGAGGTGCTGATCATTGCCCTCTTCGACCTGGTCAGCCGCGACCTGAAGTGGGCCGACACCTACCAGGCCATCATCATCCCATTTCTGGCGAGTGCCACGGGAACGTTCCTGTTCCGGCAACACTTCATGAACATCCCCGCGTCCCTGGCCGACGCCGCCCGCATCGACGGCTGCGGCCCGCTGCGCTTCCTGACCGCCGTGCTGGTGCCCATGAGCTGGAACACCGTCGGTGCCCTGGCCGTGATTCAGTTCGTGTACGCCTGGGATCAGTACATCTGGCCCCTGGTCATCATGCAAAAAGACGACAAACAGGTGGTGCAGGTCGGCCTGCGCAAACTCATCGAGGTGGGCGGACAGACCGACTGGGGAGCCGTCATGGCCGGAGCGATTGTGACCATGCTCCCGCCCCTGATCGTGTTCACGCTGTTGCAAGAGCAGTTCAGCAAGGGATTTGCGCTGACCGAAGATAAATAGACCTTCCGGCGGATTTCAAGAGAAGGTCACGGGGTTATGGTGCCGCCCGTGACCTTCTCTCGTTTCTGGCTAACTGCCATCCTGCCCTTGTCTTTCGCGTTGCCTCACTAAATTGTTTTACACGCTGTTGTTGACCTCGCTGGCGTGGCGCTTCTGGCCTCGTTTACGGAATGAGCAGCGTCGGATCATCCGGGGCGTGTCCTGGCTGATGCTGCTGCCGACGTTGTTTTTGAACGGGCTGACTTTCATGCTGTCCGTTCGTAGTTGGGTCTCGCCTTACCCTGTGCTGGAAACGATAAGCATTCGCCCACACTTTGGTTTGTGGTGAAAAGCGGGCAGCCCACGCCGCCCGCCTCTAAAAATCCCTTTCTCAGCGCGGCAAGACGCTGGTTCCCATGAGGTACTGGTCGATGCTGCGGGCCGCCTGCCTGCCTTCGCGGATGGCCCACACGACCAGGCTCTGGCCCCGCCGCATGTCCCCAGCGGCAAACACGCCTTCCACGTTGGTGGCGTACCCGCCCTCGTCCGTCGTGGCCTGCGCGTTACCACGGGCGTCCTGTTGCACGCCGAAAGCTTCCAGCACGGGACTCATGGGGTTGGTGAAGCCCATCGCCAGCAGCACCAGGTCGGCGGGGTGGGTTTCCTCGCTGCCCGCGACCTCTTCCAGCTTGCCGTCCTTCAGCTCGATGCGGACGGTCTTGACGCCCGTGAGCTTGCCGCCCTTGCCGATAAATTCCTTGGTGGCAATGGCAAACTCGCGCGTGGCCCCTTCCTCGTGGCTGGTGCTGGTGCGCAGCTTCAGCGGCCAGTAGGGCCACACCAGCGGCTTATTCTCCTGCTCGGGAGGCTGGGGCATGACCTCGAACTGGGTCACGCTTTTCGCGCCGTGGCGGTTGCTGGTGCCCACGCAGTCGCTGCCCGTGTCGCCCCCGCCGATCACGATGACGTTTTTCCCGTCGGCCCGCAGTTGGCCCTTGAACTTGTCCCCGGCGTTCACGCGGTTCTGCCCCGGCAGGAACTCCATGGCGAAGTGAACGCCGCTCAGCTCGCGGCCCTTCACGGGCAGGTCGCGCGGCATTTCCGAGCCGCCCGCCAGCAGCACGGCGTCGAACTCCTGCTGGAGTTCCTGCGGGGAAACGGTCTGCCTGCTCAGGTTCGTGACCTTGCTCTTCTCGTCCCACGCGCCCACCAGCACGCCCGTGCGGAAGGTCACGCCCTCGGCCTCCATCTGGGCCACGCGGCGGTCGATGTGGTGCTTCTCCATCTTGAAGTCGGGGATGCCGTAACGCAGCAGCCCGCCCACGCGGTCGTTCTTCTCGAACACCGTCACGTCATGCCCGGCGCGGGCGAGTTGCTGCGCCGCCGCCAGCCCTGCCGGGCCGGAACCCACCACCGCCACCTTCTTCCCGGTCTTGACCGCAGGCGGCTGAGGCGTGACCCACCCCTCCTGCCAGCCCCGCTCGATGATGCTCAACTCGATGGACTTGATGCCCACCGGATCGGAGTTGATGTTCAGCACGCACGCCGCCTCGCACGGCGCGGGGCAGATGCGCCCCGTGAACTCCGGGAAATTGTTCGTGCTGTGCAGCGTCTCCAGCGCCGCCTGCCAGTCGTCCTGATACACCAGATTGTTGAAATCAGGAATGATGTTGTTGACCGGACACCCGTTGTTACAGAACGGAATGCCGCAATCCATGCAACGAACCGCCTGCCTGCGGGCCGCCTCGCCCTGAAGCGGCTCGACGAACTCACGGTAATGCTTCAGACGCGCATCCGGCGCGGCGTACTTCTCCTTCACGCGCGGCTGCTCTAGAAAACCAGTGATTTTGGACATGAGGCCCTCCGGTAAGTGGTCAGTGGTGGGTGAAAAGGAAGCAAGGGAACCGGGTTCGGAAAAAGGCCCTCGTCTCGCGCTGTGCGAGTCGTTCTCCCCTGGAGCGGGCTTACTTCGTGAGCGTCCCTTGTCCGCCCTTCTTGGCCTTGCCTGCTTTCATGGACGTGGTGTCGGCGGCCTGCACGGTGCCTTCTTCGGCAGTGCTGGTTTTGGGCTGAGAGCGTTCCCGCAGCGCCCGTTGGTACTCGGTGGGGAAGACCTTGATGAATTTCTTCAGGGCATTGTCCCAGTCGTCGAGAATGTCGCTGGCGCGTCCCGACCCTGTCCAGCGGTGGTGCGCTTCGATGAGCTGGCGCAGGTGCGCTTCGTCGCTCTTACCGCCGTGCAGGGCACGGGGGTCGGCGGCCTGCATCTGTTCGTCTTCGGGCTGGACTTTGTGGAGGCTGACCATGCTGTGGTTGCAGCGTTTCTCGAATTGCCCGTCCACGTCGTAGATGTAGGCGACGCCGCCCGACATGCCCGCCGCGAAGTTCCGTCCGGTCTTGCCCAGAACCACGACGGTGCCGCCGGTCATGTACTCGCAGCCGTGGTCGCCGGTGCCTTCCACGACGGCGCTGGCCCCGCTGAGGCGCACGGCGAACCGTTCACCTGCCACGCCCCGGAAGTACGCTTCGCCGGAAGTCGCGCCGTACAGGGCGGTGTTCCCCACGATGATATTCTCGGCGGCGCGGCCCCGGAATTCGATGCTGGGGCGCACGACGACGCGCCCGCCACTGAGGCCCTTCCCGGTGTAGTCGTTGGCATCTCCGATGACGTACAGGGTGATGCCGGGCGCCAGGAATGCCCCGAAGCTCTGCCCGCCGTTTCCTTCCATCTGAATGAACACGGTGTGGTCGGGCAGGCCTTCCGGGCGCTGGCGGATCAGTTCGCCGGAGAGCATCGCGCCCACCGAGCGGTTCACGTTGCGGATGTCCTGAAGGAAGTGCACCTTCTCGCCCCTCTCGATGGCGGGGCGGCACTTCTCGATCAGGTGCAGGTCAAGGGCATTCCCCAGGCCGTGATCCTGCATTTCCAGGTGGCGGCGGCCCACGCTGTCGGGCAGTTCGGGAGCGCGGTAGAAGATGCGTGAGAAGTCCAGCCCCTGCGCCTTCCAGTGTTCCAGGCCCCGGCGCATGTCCAGCAGGTCACTGCGCCCGATCAGGTCGTCAAATTTACGGATGCCGAGCTGCGCCATCAGCTGGCGGGCTTCCTCGGCCACGAAGAAGAAGTAGTTGATGACGTGTTCCGGCTTGCCCTGAAAACGCGCACGTAGAACGGGGTCTTGAGTCGCCACACCCACCGGGCAGGTGTTCAGGTGGCACTTGCGCATCATGATGCAGCCTTCGGCGACCAGCGGCGCGGTGGCGAAGCCGAACTCGTCCGCGCCCAGCAGCGCCGCGATCACCACGTCGCGCCCGGTCTTCAGTTGTCCGTCGGTCTGCACCCGCACCCGGTCACGCAATCTGTTCAGCACCAGCGTCTGCTGCGTCTCGGCCAGGCCCAGTTCCCAGGGTGTCCCGGCGTGCTTGATGCTGCTCCAGGGACTCGCCCCGGTGCCGCCGTCGTGCCCGGCAATGACGATGTGGTCGGCCTTGCACTTCGCCACGCCCGCCGCGATGGTGCCCACGCCCACTTCCGACACCAGTTTCACCGAGATGTCGGCGCGGGGGTTCACGTTCTTGAGGTCGTGAATCAGTTGCGCCAGGTCTTCAATGCTGTAGATGTCGTGGTGCGGCGGCGGCGAGATCAGCCCCACGCCCGGCACGCTGTGGCGCAGGAAGCCGATGTACTCGCTGACCTTCCCGCCCGGCAGTTGCCCGCCCTCGCCGGGTTTCGCACCCTGCGCCATCTTGATCTGAATCTGGTCGGCGGACATCAGGTAGCCGGTGGTCACGCCGAAACGCCCCGAGGCCACCTGCTTGATCTTGCTGCGCAGCGAATCGCCCGGCTGCAAGGGGTAATCCACCTCGACGCGGCTGCCGCCGAGGATGGAGGCCAGCGACTCGCCTTCACTGATCCCCTCGCCGCGCAGTTCGCGCTCGTAGCGGGCCGGGTCTTCGCCGCCCTCGCCCGTGTTGGACTTCCCGCCAATTCGGTTCATGGCAATGGCTAGCGTCGAGTGCGCTTCCGTCGAGATGGAACCGAGGCTCATCGCACCCGTGGCAAAGCGTTTGACGATTTCTGCCGCCGGTTCCACCTCGTCGAGCGGGATGCTCTGCACGCCGTCCGTCCTGAAGTCGAACAGGCCGCGCAGGGTCATCTGGCGCTTGCTCTGGTCGTTGATGATGCGGGCGTACTCCTCATACGTGCTGAACTGGCCACTGCGGACACTGTGCTGCAACTTGGCAATCGCGTCGGGCGTCCACATGTGCTCCTCGCCCCGCGCCCGCCACGCGTACTCGCCCCCGGCATCCAGATCGTGCGCCAGCAGCGGGTCTTCGCTGAACGCGGCGGTGTGCAGGCGCAGGGCTTCTTCCGCCACCTCGAACACGCCGATGCCGCCCACCTTCGACGCCGTGCCGTAGAAGTATTTCTGCACGAAATCTTCCTTAAGCCCGACCGCCTCGAAGAGCTGTGCGCCGCAGTAACTCATGTACGTGCTGACGCCCATCTTGGACATGATCTTGGACAGGCCCTTGCCAATCGCCTTGATGTAGTTGTAGACGGCCTTTTCCGGCGTCAGCTCGCTCAGGTCGGGCATCCCCGGCACGCTGCGGTGCAGATCCATCACCGTTTCCAGCGCCAGGTACGGGTGAATGGCCTCCGCGCCGTACCCCGCCAGCGCAGCGAAGTGATGCACCTCGCGGGCATCCCCGGTCTCCACCACCAGACCCACCTTCATGCGCAGGCCCTTCTTCACCAGGTGGTGATGCACGCTGCTCAGCGCCAGCAGCGAGGGAATCGGGGCGCGTTCCCTGTCCATCCGCCGGTCGGTCAGGATGATGATGTTGTGCCCGGACTCGATGGCGTCCACCGCCCAGGCGTTGATGGTCGCCAGCTTCGCCTCGATGCCGTTTTTCCCCCACTCGGCGGGGTACGTGATGTCCAGGTCGAAAGCCTTGAACTTGCCGCGCGTATGTTCCCCGATGTGGCGCACGCGGGCCATGTCATCGAAGTCCAGGATGGGCTGCTCGACCTCCAACCTCATGGCCGGGTTCACGTTGTTGATGTCCAGGATGTTGGGGCGCGGCCCCACGAAGGACACCAGCGACATCACCACTGCCTCGCGGATGGGGTCGATGGGCGGGTTGGTGACCTGCGCGAACAGTTGCCGGAAGTAGTTGAACAGGGGCTTGCTGCGCTGCGACAGCA
The DNA here is from genome assembly GCF_004634215.1 of Deinococcus fonticola. Lineage (NCBI taxonomy): Bacteria > Thermotogati > Deinococcota > Deinococci > Deinococcales > Deinococcaceae > Deinococcus > Deinococcus fonticola. Next base: position 32,894 of record NZ_SMMH01000034.1, read on the forward strand.
CCGCCAGCGGCGAGTCGTTCCCCATGCTGCCGATGCCTTCCTCACCCGACTTCGCCATCGGCCCCATCAGGAACTTCAGGTCTTCCTGACTGTACCCGAACGCCTGCTGGCGTTTGAGCAGGGACTCGCTGAACTCGCCGACATCCCCGGTATCGTCGCTGTCGTCCAGGCGGAATTTCGTGTTCTCGACCCACTGGCGGTACGGCTTGGCCTGCGCGAACTGCAACTTCAGTTCGTCGTCCTCGACGATGCGGCCCTGCTCCAGGTCGATCAGGAACATCTTCCCCGGCTGTAAGCGCCACTTCTTGGTGATCTTGCTCTCCGGGATGGGCAGCACGCCCGTCTCCGAGGCCAGCACCACCAGGTTGTCGCGTGTCTGGATGTAACGCGCCGGGCGCAGGCCGTTCCTGTCCAGCGTGGCCGCGATCTGCCGCCCGTCGGTGAACACCATCGCGGCGGGGCCATCCCAGGGTTCCATCATGGAGGCGTGGTACTCGTAGAAGGCGCGGCGGCGGTCGTCCAGCAGCGTGTTCTGCTCCCAGGCTTCGGGAATCATCATCATGGCGGCCTGCGCCATCGGGTACCCGGCCAGCGTCAGCAGCTCAATAGCGTTGTCGAAAATGGCCGTATCCGACTCGCCCTCGAAGGAAATCGGGTACAGCTTCTTCAGGTCATCCCCGAACACCGGGCTGGACATGATCCCTTCACGCGCCCGCATCCAGTTGAAATTGCCCTTGACCGTGTTGATCTCGCCGTTATGCGCCACCATGCGGTAGGGGTGCGCCAGTCGCCACTCCGGGAAGGTATTCGTGGAAAAGCGCTGGTGAACCAGGGCCAGAGCCGACACCACCCGCTCATCCTGCAAGTCCAGGTAGTACTCGCCGACCTGCGGCGCGAGCAGCAGCCCCTTGTAAATGACCGTGCGGCACGACATGGACGGCACGTAATACTCCTGCCCGTGCGTGAAATTCAGGCCCATGATGGCGTTACTGGCCCGGCGGCGGATCACGTACAGCTTGCGCTCCAGCGCGTCCGGCACCAGCGTGTCCGCCCCCGCCCCGATGAAAATCTGGCGGATCACGGGTTCTTTGGCCTTCACCGCCGGACTCATGGGCATCTCGCGGTTGACCGGCACGTCGCGCCAGCCCAGCACCAGTTGCCCCTCGGCCACCACCGCCCGCTCCAGCTCCTGCTCGCACGCCCGGCGCGAGGCAATTTCTTTGGGCAGAAAGATCATGCCCACGCCGTAATCGCCCGGGGGGGGCAGCATCACGCCTTGCCGCGCCATCTCCGCCCGGTAAAACTCGTCCGGTACCTGAATCAGAATCCCCGCGCCGTCTCCCATCAGGTGATCGGCGCCCACTGCGCCACGGTGATCCAGGTTCTCCAGAATCTTCAGCCCCTGCGTGACGATGTCGTGCCGCTTCTCACCCCCTATGTGAGCCACGAAGCCCACCCCGCAGGCGTCGTGTTCCTGTCCGGCGTACAGGCCGTGCTGCTGTGCCTGCGTGATTTCGGCCTGAGTAATTTCGGTCGGTGTCGCGGGCAACCCCGCCTGGGGAGTCACCGTGTTTCCATCGTGATTCATCTGCACCCCTTCCTCGTGACTCGCGCACCCGCCCGCGCGGGCTGCTGCTGAATAAAGGGTACATAAGGATGCAGGCGGGGTCGGGGGCGTTGTTTATGCCGTGGGGACGATCAGGCGGGACGCGGTGAGCAATCCAGTTTCCTTTCCGGCCAACTCTCCGACCTGTCAGGCAATAAAAGGCTGCAACTTCCCCCCAGGGTCACGAAGATTGCTGCGGGTAGAAACCGGATGCCACCGAACGGCGCACCCCGCACGCTTCAAGCGCCCGCCTCGGCTGGTGCTGGGGTGGGGGCTGGTCTAGCTGATGGGGGGTGGGGGGCTGCCCGGCGTGACCGGGTCTTCCGGGTTGACGGGCGGGTCTTGCACGGGGGGTTCATGCTGGGCCGTTAAACTGTGTCCATGCCGAAATTTCCTTCTGATGACGAACTGGATTTCTTCAGCCTGTTGCCGGGTGGGCAGGACGAAGGGTATTACGACCCCGAGGCGCTGCTGGAGCAGATCGGGGCGCTGCCGCAGCACCCGGAGGTGAGCTGGCTGGTGGTGCCACTGCCGCTGCCCGCCGAGCTGGTGCCGCCGGAGGCGGGGGAAGACGCGCCGCTGATGCTGCTGATCCTGACGCCCGAAGGGTCGGAACCCGCGCTGTTCGAGCTGGCGGAAGACCCCGAGGAAGCCGAGCTGATGGTGCTTCAGGTGCTGTCCGAGGGGCCGCACGACGTGCCCGCGTACCGCCCGGCGGCGCTGCGGGTGCCGGACATGCAGTGGGCCTTCAGCCTGGGAAACGTGCTGCGGGATTCGGGCGTGCAGGTCGTTCACGAGACCGCGCCGGAAGTGCTGGAGATGGTGGCGCATAGCCGGGCGCAGATGGACGCCCAGGCCGCCAGCCAGCGTGAGCAGTTCACGGCGAAGCCGTTTCTGGTGGGCCTGGAACCGGACGTGGTGCGCGAGTACGTGCGGGCTTTCACGCGCTTCATGGAGGCGGGCGCGTGGGAGGTGCTGCCGCCGGACAAACCGCTGTTCGCGTCGTGGACGGACGAGGGTGGCGAGCGGCAGTCGCTGTACGCGACCGTCATGGGCGACATGGGCGAGTCGTTCGGGGTGGCCTTCTTCCCTGACTGGCTGACCTACGCCGAGCAGATCGAGAACAGTTTCGACCAGGAACTTGTGGTGGCCGCCACCGGGGGCATGGAGGCCGTCAGCGCGGGCGGTGAGGATTCGTTCGCGCCGCAGGACTGGGCGTACCTGAAGGAATTGAAGCTGGTGAAGGGCCGCCACCCGCAGTTGCCTTCGTTACTGCGAATGTCACTGGAAGGAACCTTACCGCCGCGCACGCCCGTTCATGTCGTGACCGGCATTCTGAACGTGCTGGCCGACCGCGCCGAGAAGAAGGGCACGCGGGCCACCTCGCTGAAAGGCAATTCCGGGGGCGTGCAGGTCACTTACCCCGGCAAACCCCGCGACGAACTGCGCCCGGAGGAACTGACCGGAACGGTGACCCTGACCATGCGCGGCGGGTCGCACCTGGCCCCCGGCCTGACCTTCACCGTCACGGCCCCCAGCGGTGAACTGGTGTCCAAGATGTACGCGCAAATTTCCCGGCAGATCGAGAACAACCGCCAGCACCAGCAACTCTGGGCTGTGTTGCCCATGCAGATCCTGCGCCCCGACCCGCGCGGCGAGGACGACAGGCCGATGCTCTCGCCCTTAGATCTGCTGCGGCCCCAGGGCATCAGGGTGTGGTCTCGCGGACAGGGAGGCACGCCCGTGGTGCTGGCGCAACTCACGCGCCGCGCTGGACTGTCCGATGGGCACGGCCTGAGCATCGACGTGCAGTTCTCGCCCGAACCCACCACCGAGTTCCAGTTCGCGGTGACGGGCAAAGCCACCGGGAAACCCGATAACAGTCGGGGCGTTCAGGCGCTGGATGAAGCCATCAACTTCCTGAAAACCCCGTTCGGCGTCCAGCCTCCGGACAGAAAGAAGTGACTTACTACCACTCCGAAAAATAGATTGCGCATCCAATGTATTTTTCCGAACGGAGTGAGAAGGAGAAAAATACGGGTCTGGACGGCGTAGACTTGTAAAGCTGCGCAGCAGAGGACATTCGGGTGCTGTTCCCGGATGGGCGGAATAGAGTTGAGACCCGTATTATGATGCCGTGATGGGCAGCAGTTTCACTTGTTCTGCCGCTGCGACAGCCACGTCAGGCCGTTTTCCTGAACCACCACGTCTTCCTCCAGGCCGACGAACCCGTATCCCTCCACGAAGGTGCCGAGTTCGAGGGTGTACACCTCGCCCACGCGCACCTGACCTTCCACCGCCGCGCCGTAACGCGGCCAGCGTGGCCCCAGCAGCGTCCCGCCGTCGTGCGTGGCGCGGCCCAGCCCGTGGCCCAGGGCGTGCTGGTACTCCGGGTAACCCAGGCTGACCAGGGTAGCGCGGGCGGCGGCGTCCACCTGCCACCCGGGAACGCCAGGGCGCAGGGTGTTGGCCCCTTCCTCGATGGCCTGCCAGCAGGCGCCAAACGCCTGTTGTACTTCGCTGGGAATCCCCTCACCGTCACGGGGCAGGTAGTAGGTACGCTGAATGTCCGAGCAGTACCCGTGCGGCAACCTCACACCGTAATCGATGTGCAGCAGCATGCCCGGCTCCAGTGGCTGCGTGTCCGCCGACAGCGCGTGAGAGGGCCGGGCCTGCGGGCCGATGTGAACGTTCGGGCAGGAACTCCAGCCCCAGGACGGTTCGCCCTCCACTGCGGCGCATCGTTCATGCATGAACTTCACCACGTCGGGTGCCGTCCAGCCAGGCCGAAGGGCATGGCGCAGGGCTTCCAGGTGCGCCTCAGCCACGTCCACGGCCTCCCGCAGGGCCTGCTGCTCTGCGGGGGTTTTGACGCTGCGCAGTTGCCCCAGCAGGTGCTCGGCGCTGTGCAGTTCTTGCGGGGCGAACCACCCCTGCAGGCGGCGGTACAGGCCCACCGTCAGGCCATCGCACAGCGGGTCGGTTTCACTGATGTTCACCAGCACGCGCCGGGGCTGGAAGGTGCGCAACTCCTCGTTGAGCACGCCTGTCAAGTCCGCGTCGTAGGGGCGCACGCGCCAACCGTCCGGCACGGCGTCGGCATCGAAGCGCCCCACGATCGCCGCCGCGTCGTCCCGGCTCAGCAGAAACAGGCTGTCCCAGGTCACGTTCACGTCCGCCAGCAGCTTCAGGACGGGTTCCGGGCGTTCCTTGGACTCGCGGGCCGCGATGACCCACAGCTCACCGGGAGCCAGCAGCGCCTGGGCCTGAAGCCGTTTCTCAGCGTGGAACCTGTCACTGTGCAACATGCCCCAGCGTAACAGCCGCAGGGTCAGGGGTCGCGGCTGTTGGCCAGCTTTACAGCTGCGCCCAGCCCTGTTCCTCGGCCTGCGCCAGCGCCCCGGGCGTGTCGATGTCCAGCAGCAGGTTTTTCGGGAAGTGCACCGCCAGGCCCTGCGCGGCGTATTCCTGCACCAGGCTGCGGGGGCCGTGGTCGGCATCCGGCAGTTGCAGCATGAGGGGCAGCAGGTCCGCCCGGAACAGGTGGGGCGGGGCACGAACCACGTCCTCGCCCGCACCGTACTCGGCCAGCACCAGCGGCGCGTAAGCAGACAGGGGAAGCACGCCGCTCACGCTGGTGGCTTCCGGGCCGCCGGAGGTCAGGAAGGTCTCGATCATTACCCGGTGAACATTCGGGGTCAGCAGCGGCATGTCGGCCAGCACGAAATTCACGCCCAGCAGGTCACCGCCGGACAGTTCGCGGGCTGCCTGCCGGAAAGACGACATCAGGCCCCGCGCCGGATCCGGGTTCTCGGTGCACTGAAAGTTCAGGCCGGTCAGGGCGTCGCGCACCTGCTCGCCCAGTGGCCCCGCCGGAATGACCGCCAGCCGCCCGGTGTAAGGGGCGGCTTGCATGGCTTCGGCTGCGTGGCGCACCAGTGCCTTGCCCTGCAGCGGCAACACTTGCTTGGGTTGTCCCATGCGGGTACTCCGCCCCGCTGCCAGCAGCACCCCCACGACATTCCCGGTCATACGGTGCAGGTTAACCCACCGCCGGGAACCGCGCGCCTGAAAAGGCAATCCACAGGCAACTCTAAACGAGAAATGAGGACTGAACCCCCTGCGCTTTTGGCATAAGCCATTCAGGGGTCAGTTAGATCGTCCTGGAGTGAACCCCAAAACGCGGACAGAGGAGCAAGGCATGTCGCCCCGGTCAGCCCGTAGGCTGATCAACAGATGGAGGGAGACCGACCATGCCCGGACGACTACACAGCCGCGAATTCAAGCTCG
>NZ_SMMH01000035.1 GCF_004634215.1 Deinococcus fonticola
GGTGCTGCTGGAGGATTGGCGAAGGTTTTACAACAGCGCCAGGCCGCATTCGTCTCTGGCTTATCTGACCCCGGACGAGTTTGCCCAGCAGGCCAGGGGGCGGCCTGCCGACCCCCTTTGCGGAAACTCCACCGCAAATGTGGCCGTCAGACCGTTCCCTGGGCAGGAAGAGAAAGCCAATGTTGTACCCTTGACCTGAGCCGAGTCTCTACTCGAAATCGTCCAACTTTTGGGGCCAGCCCAGGTTGACTGCGCGACGTGGGAAGAAACCCTTCCCGGAGCTTTTTGGCGAAACCGGTGCCCTTAACGGAAGACGCCAGGCCAGTCGCGCTCCCACTCTCTTTTTTCTGTGTTCTCTTACTGCCTTCATCTTCGGCCCGTGGCCACTGCCGTATGCGGGCGACTTCAATCCACTGAACTTCCTCAAGGCAAGGGCACCTTCATTCCCCTGAGATCACCCCGTTGCCGCCTTTCTTCCCTCATCCGCAACGTGCTTCCAACTGGCACATCCCGGCCAATGAGAAAGCCTCCCCGCGAGTGGGAGGCTCTTTGCTTTTAAAGGCCGTTCAGTCGGCGGGCAGAGCGGTGGAGGCGGGGAAGGGCTGGGGTTTGATGTTGCGCCGCTCGGCCAGCCAGAACACGGTGGGTACCACGAAGAAGGTGAGCAAGGTGCTGGTGATGACGCCGCCCAGAATCACGATGCCCAGGCCGCGCCGGAACTCCGCGCCCTCGCCCTGACCCAGCACCAGCGGAATGGAAATGACCAGCACCGTGAGGGTGGTCATCAGGATGGGCCGGAAACGCAGTTCGGCGGCCTCCAGCAGGGCTTCGCGCAGCGGCAGGCTGCGGGCGCGTTCGGTCACGAATTCCAGGTACAGGATCGAGTTCTTGGTGGACAGCCCCAGCAAAATGACCATGCCCAGCACCGTGATCACGTCCAGGTTCACGCCGAACAGCTTCAGCGTCCAGATGGCCCCCACGATGGCGAGCGGCACCGGCAGCAGCAGGTAGAGGGGGTAGCGGAACGAGTTGAACTGGCTGCCCAGTACCAGGTAGGTCAGGAGAATAGCGGCCAGCATCAGAATGGGGCCGTAGAAGATCAGGTCGCCGGTCAGCCCGCTGCTGCCGAAGGCGCTGGCGTTGCCCAGCGTAATGCCGTTGCCGGTGATGCCGGCCTTCTCGGCGCGGGTGATGATCTCCTGCTGGTAGGCGAAAGGGTTGGCTGCGCCGGGCACCACGTTGAGGTCCAGGGTGGTGGTGTAGGCCTTGTTGTAGCGGCTGAGGGTGGCGGGCGCGTCGGCGGTCTGGAAACGGCCGAGTTGTGAGAGCGGCAGGTTGGCCTGCAGCGCGGGCGCATACACCGTCTGCGAGAGCAGGCTCTGGCTGTCCTGAATCAGGGCCGGGTCGAGGCGCACCACGATATCCACGCTGCGATCACCGTCGCGCACCGTGCCGGCAGTCGCCCCGTCGTTGTAGGCCCGCAGCGCCTGGGCCACGTCGCTGGTGGTCAGGCCAGTGCCGGCCAGGCGCGTGGAGTCCGGAATGAAGGTGCGTTCCTGGCGCGTTTCGGAGAGGCTGCTGTCCACCGATTTCAGCTTGGGGTCACCCGCCAGCAGCGTGGTCAGCTTGCGGTTGGCCTCTACCAGGGTCGCCTGGTTGGGGGCAGTCAGGGCCAGGCTGATGTCGGCGCTGCCACCGGGGCCGCCCTGGAAGGATGCGGCGGTGATGGTGGTGCCGGGAATGCCAGCCGCCAGCGGTTCCAGTTCCTTCAGGAAACGGGCGCTGAGGTCATCGGTGTGGGCGCGTTCTCCCTTGGGCGTCAGGGTCACGTCCAGGGTGGCGACGTTGCTGCCACTGGCGCTGAGCTGCCCGCCCGAACCGACGCTGGTCTGCACCAGCTTGACTTCCCTGTGGGCCAGCAGCCTGTCCTCGATGCGGCTGGTCAGGGCGTTGGTGGCGCTGAGGCTGCTGCCGGCGGGCAGGGTCACGGACACGTTGATCAGGCCGCTGTCGGTCTTGGGCACGAAGGCGAAGCCCAGGCCCTGCATAGCCAGCGGCGCACTGAGCAGGAAGGCTCCGGCCACCAGCAGCACCAGCCAGGGACGGTTCAGGGCACCCCCCAGGCTGCGGGCGTAGGCGCGGGCGGTGCGGTTCACACCGGCCAGCGTGAGGCCGTGCAGGGTGTCGGTGACCGCTTCCAGCAGCGCGTACAGCAGCGTGACCACGTAGCGCAGCACGGACAGCACCAGCGGGGCCAGGAGAATGGAGAGAAGGGCCGCGACGGGCGTTCCCAGCGCCTGGGCCGCGAAGAAGGTCACGGCGCCGGCCACCGCCAGCCAGAAGAAGCCAGTGGGACGCTTGACCCCCAGGAGCGACTCGCGGAAGAATTGCGGAAATTGACGGAGAATCCCCGGCAATTCCTTCCAGGTGACGCGGGCCGCCTCCTTCGTGTAGGCCATGCGCACGGTCAGGAACAGCAGGCTTTCCAGCCAGCTCATGACGATGGCGGCGGCAATGCCCAGGCCGAACTGCGCGAAGAACTGCCCGATGATGCCCGGCATGAAGCTGAGCGGCAGCAGCACCGCCAGCAGCGCGAAACTCGCGGCGGTCACGGCGCTGAACACTTCAGAACCGCCCAGCAGCACGCTGCGCATGGGGCTGTAGCCCAGGTCGCGGTAGCGCTGGACGTTCTCGGCCACCACGATGGAGTCGTCCACCACGATCCCGATCGCCACGATGATCGCCAGCAGGCTGATGATGTTGAAGGTGAAGCCCAGCGTGCCGAACAGCAGCGGCGCGGCGCTGATGCTGATGGGAATGGCCAGGATCACCGCGAACACGGTGTTCAGCCTTCCCAGGAACAGCAGGCAGATGATACCCACGGCAGCAATGGCGATCAGGAATTCCTTGAAGGTGTCCTTCACGGTGGCGCGGGTTTCCAGCGTGGTGTCGTTCGCCAGCGTGAGTTTGTACCCGGCGGGCAGCGCCTGCGCTTCCATGGCGGCCCGCACGTTGTCGGTCACGGCCACCGAGTTGCTGCCGCTGGCCTTCCGCACGGAGAGCAGCACGGCGCTCTGCCCGTTCACGCGCGCGAAACTGCTGGCCTCGGCGCTGGTGTCGCGTACCGTGGCCACGTCCTGCACGCGCAGCCCACTGGAGGAATTCACCACGATACGCCCCACGTCGGCGGCGCTGCGCGGCGTGTTGCGGGTGGAATACGAGGTGATTTCACGGCCCTGCGTGACCGTTCCGGCCGGCAGGTCGAGGGCCGAGGCGCCTATGGCCTGCGAGACCTGGGTCGGGGCCAGGTTGAAGGATTGCAGCCGCGTGGGGTCGAGCAGCACCTGCACCTGCCGCTCGGGGCCGCCGGTGATGCTCACGTCGGCCACGCCGTCCACGCGCTCCAGGCGCGGCAGCAGGGTGTCCTCGGCGAAGGTAGTCACGTCGCTTTCCTGGGCGCTGCCGCCCAGCAGGGCCAGCGTCAGGATGGGCTGGGCGTTCGGGTCGAATTTCTGCACCACCGGCGCCTCGGTGGCGTCCGGCAGCGTGGCCCGGATGGCCGCCACCGCCTGCGACACGCTGTTGGCCGCCGAGTCGATGTCCACGTTGTCGTTGAAGGTAATGACCACCGCCGACTGGTTGCTGACGCTGGTGGTGTTGATGTCCACCACGCCGGCCAGCGTGCTCACCGCGTCCTCGATCTTGCGGCTCACCTCACGGTCGACCTGGTCCGGGTTGGCGCCGGGGTAAGCGGTGCTGACCGCCAGCACCGGCACCTCGAAATTCGGCAGCAGTTCCACGCCCAGCCGGAAGGTGCTGGCCAGGCCCACCAGCACCGCCATCACAAAAATGCCGATGGAGAACACGTAATTGCGCACGCTGAAGTGAACGAGCGGGTGAACGGCCGGTTCCGGTGTACCGTCCGGCAGCGTGCCGCGCGGCAGCGTGAATTCGGTGGGGTCGTGCGTGCTCATGGCGCGCTTCCTGTGGCGACGGAGACCTTGGCGCCGTCCTGCAAACTGCCGGGAATGGGGGCGATGACGCGCGTTCCGGCCGCCAGGTTACTGACGGCCACCTGCCCGCCCGATTCGGCAATGACGCTGACGTCCTGGCGGCGGGCGCGCCCCCCTTCCACGGTGAACACCGCGTTGCCGGCCCCGCTGGCCTGCACGGCGCTGCCGGGCACCAGCACGCCCTGCCCCAGGGTGGCGCGGTAGCGGGCCTGGGCGATTGCCCCGACAGGCAGATTCACGTTGCCGTCCAGCCGGGCGGTGATGGGTACCAGGCGATCCGTGCCGGCAATGCCGCTGCTGTCCACCACGCGGCCCACGTAGTTTTTCCCACCGTAGCCGACATTGAAGGCGGTGCCCTCCGGCAGGGCCACGGCGTCGGCGGCGGGCACGCTGAATTTCACGCGCAGGCTGCCGGTGTCCACCAGCCGGAACACGGCGCTGCCCTGCGCGGCGAACTCGCCTTCCTGCACCAGCAGGTCCGCCACGGTGCCGCCAAAAGGGGCGCGCACGGTGGTGCGGTTCAGGTTCTCCTGCGCCTGGCGCAAGGCCACCTGCGCGGACTGCACCTGCGTCTGCTGCAACGGAATGCTGTTCTGGGCGCTCTGCCCGTTCTGCGCGAGGTTCTGGCGCGCCTGGGCCAGGGCACTTTGCGCCTGGGCCAGCCCCGAGCGGGCAGCCTGCAGGTCGGCCTGGCTGACGCCGCCCAGGCCGTACAGGTTCTCGGTGCTCTGCGCGGTCGCCTGCGCCTGGGCCAGCGCGGCCTCGGCCGAGCGCACCGCGGCCCCCAGAGAAGCGCCGGACTGCGTGGTGGTGCTGCGGGCCTGCTCCAGACTGATCTGGGCCTGTTTCAGGCCGACCTGGGCACTTTCCAGGGCCTGGCGCTGCTGGGTGCTGTCGAGTTGCAATACAGCCTGCCCGGCGCGCACGGTCTGACCTTCCTGCACCAGTACCTGCTGCACGGTGCCGCCCGCATTCGTCGCCACGCGGCTGTCGCGCCCGGCGGTCACGGTGGCGCTGACGCTGCGGCTGACGGTCAACTTGCCCGCCTTCACTTCGCTGGTCTGGACGCTCAGGGCGGTGGTCTTCTGCGGCGGCGCGTCGAGGTCGTTGGTCTTCTTCGCCTCGCCGGGGGGTTTACAGGCCACCAGCAGCGTCAGGCTGAGCAGGCTCATCGTTCGGAGAACCCGGGTGGTGTTCATTACTGCACCAGTCCGGTCACGTCCAGGCCCGACGCCACGCTCAGGGCGGCCAGCGCCTGCCACACGCCGCCTTGCGCCTGCTGCACTGCCAGCGCGGCCTGCTGGGCCTGCACCTCGGCCTGCTGCACTTCCACGGGGGCGGCGGTGCCGGCCTTCAGGCGCGCGCGCGCCAGGGTCAGGCTGGCCTGGGCATTCTGGGCCTGTTCGCGGGCCACGTTCAGGCCCTCCTGGGCCGACTGCACCGCGCGGTAGGCGTCGCGCACGCCGGTGCCGCTGGCCCGCGCGGCGTCCTCCAGGCCGCGCCCCGCGTTCGCCAGGGCGGTGCGGGCGTCCTCCAGCGTGCGCACGGGCGTGTAGTCGTTGTCGGCAATGCTGACCTGAAGGCGGGCAAAAGCCACCCCGTTGGCGGCCTGCACCAGCGCGGGCAGGCGTTTGTCCAGCCCGGCCTGCAAGGCGGCCAGGGTGGTACTCAGTTTCGGCGCGGCGGGCGGGGCACCCAGTTTCAGGTCGGTGCCGGCGTTCAGGCCCAGCAGGCGGGCCAGCTGCGCCTCCTGCACCGGCAACTGGGCGCGGGCGTCGGCCAGTTCCTGGCGGTTGGCGTTCAGGCTGGTCTGGGCGCGGTTCACGTCGAGTTGGGTGGCGACCCGGGCGGCCAGCCGGGCGCGGGCAATCGCCAGGTTGCGTTCGTCCAGCGCCACCTGCGCGGCGTTCAGGGCAACGCGCTGCCCGGTCTCGTAGGCGCTGAGGTAAGCGCTCACCACCGCCTGCATGGTCTTCAGCTTGGTGCCGTCCAGCGTGGCGGCCTGGGCGCCCACGTCCTGCTCGGCCTGGGTGCTGGTCGTGATGATGCTGCTGGGGTCGGCGCGCACCGCCCGCAGGTTCGCCTGTGCTTTTTGCAGTGTAGCGCGGGCCGACACCACGTCGGCGTTGCTGCTCAGGGCACGCGATACGGCGGCGGGCAGGGTCAGCGAAGTCTGGGCCGAGGCTGTGCCCGCGAAGGTCAGGCTGGCGAGGAAGGTCAAGGTCAGGGCGTGGCGGTTCATGGGCGGCCTCCGGGGGCAGGGGAAACAGGAACAGGCGAAACAGGGGTGGGCGAAAGGGCGGGAAGGGCGGCGAGCAGCCAGGGGTCGAGGTCGCCGCTGGCCTGCATCAGGGTCAGGGCGGCGACAGCCAGGCGATCCTGCGCGGCCTGAAGGGCATTTTGTGCCTGGGCGAGGCCCAGTTCAGCCTGCCGGACATCCAGCGGCGTGGCGGTGCCGGCCCCCTGGCGGGCGCGGGTGGCCTCCAGCACCGTCTGGGCGCGGGTCACGCCGGTTTGCAGGGCCACCTGAGCGCCCTGCTCGTCGAGGTACTCGCTCAGGTGCGTGCGCACATCCAGCGTCACGCTCTGGCGGGCGTTCTCCAGCGCCAGACTGGCCTGTTGCAGACCCAGCCGGGCCTGTTCCAGGGTGTTGCCCTGCGTGCGTCCCAGCAGCGGCAGGGTGGCGCTGAGGCTCAGCACCGCGCCAGTCGGGAGTTTGCTGGTGTCGCTGAGGGGAAAGGTGGCCTGGGCGCTGGCCACGCCGGTTTTCAGATTGAAACTGCCGCTGACCCGCTTGCCGGAGGCGCTGTCGCTGCTGCCGATCTCGCCGAACTGCCCACTGGCGTTCAGGTCGGGCAACCTCGCGTCCAGCTCGGCGGCCCGCAGGCTGGCCTGGGCATCCTGCACACTGACGGCGGCGCGGGCCACCTCGGGGCGGGTGTTCAGGGCGCGGGCGATCAGGCCCGCCTCGTTCAGGTCGCTCACGCGGAAAGTCAGGGGGGCGGAGGTGGTGGGTGTATTGGGCAACGTTACGTCGCGGTTGAGCAGGCGACGCAGCTGGTTGACGGCCAGGGTCACGCCGCGTTCGGCCTGGGCCTGGCCCGCCTCGGCGTTCTGAAGGGCGGTCTGGCGCTCCAGCAGCGCCTCGGTGGGAATGACCCCGGCGCTGCGTTGCGCCTGCGCGGCCGCAAAGACCTGACCGGCCAGCTCGCGCTGCGCGCGGGCCAGGCTCAACGCGGCGGCGGCCTGCCCCGCCCCGGCGTAGGCCCTGACCAACTGCACGGTCAGGTCGGCCCGCGTGCGGCGCAGTTCGGTGGCGGCGGCCTGGTGGCTGCGCTCGGCGCTGCGCAGGGCCTCACGGGCGGGCGACCAGGGCAGCACGCTGGCGCTGACGGTGACGTTCACGCTGCTGCTGTTCACCCACTCGCCGCTGTCCCAGGGAATTTTTGCGGCGGCCAGCGTGCCCCCCGCCGACACCGAAAGCCCGGCGCGGATGCGGGCGGCCTGAAGTTGCAGTTCGGAAGCGCGGTAGGCGTAATCGGCGGCCTGCCAGCCGGGCGCGGCGCGCAGCCAGGTCAGCAGGTCGGGCAGGGTCACGGCCGGAGCAGCCACGGCGGCGGGAGGGAGCGGCGGGGCGGCGGTCGTGTCCTGGGCCTGAGCGCCTCCAAGACAGAGCAGGGCGCACAGCAGCAGGGTTTTGCGGAAGGGTGAAGAGAAGATCATCGTTTTTCCTTGGGCAGAGCAGAAAGGGGAAACAGAGATTAGTAAGTCTCAACTCACGAACAGCTGGAGCACGGGCAGGGTAAGCGAGCGGCTCTGGGGCGGCGTCCGCCATAAGACGTACGCGCCGAAACCCGCTAGGGTTTCAGGCCAGGCCACAACACGTCCAGCACGCCGCGCACGAAGCGGCCCCGCTCTAATGGTTGGCTGAACGATGGGCCGGGTGGCGGCGCGGGTGGTGAACTGCCGGCCGACCGTGAGTGCGGCAGGCACTCGCGGTGGATGAATGTGCCCAGCGCCCCCACCAGCAGTACCGCCGTGACCTGAACGTCCACGGGGCGCACCCGCCCGGCCTCCATTTCGCCGCCGAGGTAGGCGGCAAACGCCTGTTCGTCGCCCAGGCTGGGGTCGCTGAGTTTCTGCATCATGGGGTTGTGGCTGGGGTCGATGCCGCGCGAGAACACCGCCACCAGGTTCTGAATGCGCTCCTGCGCCTCGGCCAGCATGGCCATCGCGGCGCGTTCCAGGTTGCGCTGCACCTCGTCCTGCCCCACCGAAGCCAGCAAACCGTCACGCCACGCCCCGTAATCGCTGAGGCCCAGCGCAGCGGCGAACAGGTCTTCCTTGGTCGAGAAGCGTTTGAACAGCGTGCCTTCCGAAACGCCGGCCCGCACGGCGATGCTGGCGGTGGTGGCAGAAAAACCCTGTTCCACAAAGACTTCACGGGCGGCGGTCAGCAAGACGGAATCCTGGATGGTGCGGGGACGGGCCATTAGTGAGTCTATCCTTACTAACTACGCCGCCCTTGTCAAGGGCAGCAGCGGCAGGCCGTCAGACCTTCATGTCAGAAAGTCCAGCAGCGCCTCATTGAACGCCTGCGGCTGGTCGAGGTTGCTGAGGTGCCCCGCTCTCCCGATCACCTTCAATTCAGCCCGCCCCAGTCGGGCCAGTTCCTGCGCCTCGGACAGCGGCGTGATCTCGTCCTGGTCGCCCACCAGCACCAGCAGCGGCACCTTCAGGTCGGGCAGGGTCGGGCGCCGATCGGCCCGCCCGGCGATGGCCTTCAGGGCGGCGGCGATGCCCTCGCGGCTGGCGGCCTCCATCAGCGGCAGAATGGTCTTGAAGGTCTGCGGCGAATGTTCTTTTTGGGCAGCCTCGATGATGAACTTGCGGCCCTCCAGCATCACGCGCTGGGCCTGCGCCTGGCGGTGTCGCTGTTTGTCCTCGTCGTCGGGCGCGGCGGAGGTGTCGGCCAGCACCACCCGCCCGAAGCGCTGCGGCGCCTGCGCCAGCAATTCCAGCGCCACGTACCCGCCCATGCTCAGGCCCACCAGCGACACCGGTTCGTCCGGCAGCAGTTCCAGCAGTTCACGCGCGGCGTCGGCCAGGCTGGTCATCTCGCCTGGGCGCCCGCCGAAGCCAGGCAGGTGCGGGGCGATCACCGTCAACCCGGCCCCCGTCAGGGCCGCTTCCTGGCCGTCCCACATGTGGGCCGACAGCGGGTAGGCGTGAACGAGGAGCACGGTGCGCGGTCTGGCAGAAGACATGCCCCACACGCTAGACCATGAGGGGCAGAAAACCGCGTTGTATTGGGGAATAATGGAGGAGCTTCAGGCCTGAGTGTCCCTTTGCACCGGGAGGTCAGTTTCACCCACGCCGTCGAGTTCGTCGAGGTGAGCGCGAATCAGCGAGAGCAGCTGGTAGCGGTTGGTGCCCTCGAACACGTCGTCCAGGCCGCTGACCTGACCGATGAAGAGCGAATCGCTGGAGGCGGAGAAGGTGGGGGGCTGCTCATGAATGACGATTTTGCGGCCCCGGTAGGAGTCGGCCAGCGCGGGCGGAGGAGACATGGCGAGACTGTACGGGCCGCAAGT
Source organism: Deinococcus fonticola (assembly GCF_004634215.1). Taxonomy (NCBI): domain Bacteria; kingdom Thermotogati; phylum Deinococcota; class Deinococci; order Deinococcales; family Deinococcaceae; genus Deinococcus; species Deinococcus fonticola. The sequence goes on from NZ_SMMH01000035.1 coordinate 9,608, forward strand.
GTGAAGAAGCCGTCCCACAACTGTACGGGCCGCAAGTGTGAAGAAGCCGTCCCACAACTGTACGGGCCGCAAGTGTGAAGAAGCCGTCCCACAGATGAAAAAAGTGATGGGTGGCGCGTAGCCCTGGCCGCCGCCGCTCAGTCGGAGGTGGCGGGCGGCTGAAGGCCGCGCCCGCTGGCCTCGCGGCGGGCGATTTCGGCGCGCACCACCGGGGCCACCTCGGTGCCGAGCAATTCGATGGATTTCATAACCTGCGCGTGCGGCAGCACCCCGACGCTTTGCATCAGGAAGCGCTGATGCTGAAAAATATCGTGCTGAAAGAGAATTTTTTCGATTACCTGCGACGGGTCACCCACGAAGTACGCGCCGCGCAGGCCCGCGCCCGCCTCGAATTCGGCCCGCTGGGTGGGCGGCCAGCCGCGCTCGCGGCCCAGGCGGTTCATGACGCTGGCGTGCGCCGGCCAGTAGCTGTCGGTGGCCTGCTGTGAGGTCTGGGCGATGAAGCCGTGCGGGTTGATGCCCAGGGCCGTCTGCGCCAGTTTGCCGGCGCGGGCGGCGGCCTCGCGGTACAGCTGCGCGAACCCCGCGAAGCGCTCCGGCATTCCACCGATGATCGCCAGTGCCATCGGCAGGCCCAGTTCCCCCGCCCGCACGGCGGAAGCGGGCGTACCCCCCACCGCCAGCCACACCGGCAGCTGCGGCTGCACCGGGCGCGGGTAGATGCCCTCGCCACCCAGCGGCGAACGGTACTGGCCGCGCCAGGTGACGTGAGTTTCCTGGCGCAGTTTCAGCAGCAAGTCCAGTTTCTCGCTGAACAGCGTGTCGTAGTCGAAGGGCCGTTCGCCCATGAACAGCGGAAAGGACTCGGCGAAGGAACCGCGCCCGGCCATGATCTCGGCGCGGCCATCCGAGATCAGGTCAATGGTGGCGAACTGCTGAAACACCCGCACCGGGTCTTCGGTGCCCAGCACCGTGACTGCGCTGGACAGGCGAATGTTCTTCGTCCTGGCGGCGGCGGCAGCCAGCAGGGTGGCCGGCGAAGACGCCAGGTAGTCGGGGCGGTGGTGCTCCCCGACGGCGTACACGTCGAGGCCCACCTGGTCGGCCAGTTCGATTTCTTCCAGCAGTTCCCGAATGCGCTGCTGCGGGCTGATGGATGTGCCGTCGGTGCGCTGCGGCGCGTAGTCCACGAAGCCGTGAAGGCCGACTTCAAAGTGAGGGGTGGAAGGCAAGGTCATGCGCCCAGTATGCGCCCATCTTCAATTGGTTTGATATCTAACGGAATGCTGCCCAGCCGTTTATCTGATGGCGGCTTATCTGGTGGCGGCCCAGAAGGCGTCGAGCGCGGCTTTCACTTCAGCCGGCTTCTCGAAGTGCGGCAGCCCGTCGGTGTCCGGGATACGCACCACCCTGGCGTTGGGCTGCTGGGCGAACAGCGGCAGGCGACTGAAGCTCACAAAGCCGTCACGGTCGTACAGCACCAGGGTCGGCGTGGACAGTGGGCGGTACAGGTCGCCGTAAGCGTCTGGGGTGAACAGGCGTCCGCTGACGAAATACAGGGGCGCGTACTTCGCGCCGGGCTGGCGGGTGGTGTCGATGGCGTAGTCGATGAGCCCCTGATCCACCGGGCCACGGAAGCTGCGGCTCAGGAAGTACTCGATGCTGGGGCGGGTACGCAGCGTGGCGTACAGCGTGTTGCCGAAGCTGTTGAGGGTGGTGTACAGCCGCACGCCGCGGTCGGCGTCGCTGGCCCGCTGGGTACCGCCGCGGGCTTCTCCCATTCCACTGGGGCTGATGAGGGCCAGTGTTTTGATGCGCGGCTCGCTCAGGGCGGCGCGGGCGGCAAATTCACTGCCGAGCGACAGGCTCACCACGTCCACGTCGGTGTTCAGTTCGGCCACCAGCGCCGTCAGGGCGCGGGTCATCAGTTCCGGGGTGTAGGTCACGTCGGGGCGGTCACTGCGGCCGAAGCCGGGCCACTCCAGCGCGTACACCGGGCGCGTGCCGACATAAGCGTCCCAGAGGGGTTTCATCTCGTAGGCGCTGCCCGCCGCGTTGATGGAGTGCGTCAGGACGAGCGGGCGGCCGGTGCCGGACGGGCTGGCGTAATAGTTCACCTGGCCGAAGCCGGGAAGGGTCAGGGAGCGGCGTTCCCCGTTCACGGCGGGGCGCAGCGCACTCTGGCCGTCAAGTGGGCCACCCTGAGACTGCGCCGCTGAGGACTGTGCTGCTGGGAACTGGGCCGCCGGGGCGCAGGCGTTCAGGAGAAGCGCAGCAGCGGTCAGAACAAGGGTGCCGAGGACGATTTTTTTCAGCTTCATGGGGAACCTCGCTTGAACAGGGGGCGCAGAAGAGGGGCCGTAACGTTCAATTCACAGCATAGTCAGTCCTGACTAGTCTAAAATGAGTGGTATGCCTCACCAACCATTGAGCGAGGTCGCCCACGGCCTTCCCCCCCTGCCCGACGACGAGCGCACCCTGCTGCTGCTGGGCCTGCTGACCGCGCAGGACAGGCACGGCTACGAGATCAACGACTTCATCGAGCACAACCTGCAAAACGTCATCGCCCTGAAAAAAGCCACCGCGTACCAGTTGCTGGAGCGCCTGGAACACCACGGCCTGGTGGAAAGCCGCATCGAGCAGCACGGCCACCGGCCCAGCCGCAAGGTGTACCACCTGACGGACGCGGGCCGGGAACGCTTCGGGGCCATGCTGCTCACACAACTGCGCCAGGAAGAAGCCCTGATCCTGACCGGCAACGTCCCGGTGATGTTCAGCGAGAACCTGAACCGCGAAGACCTGCTCGCCAGCCTTCAGGAGAGGCTGGACAAACTCGAAGCCCGCGTGAACCTCTACGACTCGTTCCGCCTGCCCTGCACACCGGGCGTGGGCCTCGCCATGCGCCGCATCCACCACCTCACCCGCGCCGACCGGGACTGGCTGAACGCCACCCTGCAGGAACTGCGCGCGCAGACAGAAGAAACGGAGCCTGCCACACCGTGAAGAAAACGACCCGCACCTCTGATCCGGGCCGACGATGCTGACGCTCGCGGTTCTCTTTCCCTTCCTGATCGCCCTGGTCTGTGCCCTGGCCGCCCGCATCCTGGGCCGCCGGACGGGTTTTCTCGCCGCGCTGGGCTTCGTTCCCGCGCTGCTGCTGGCCCTGCCGCTGCTGAACATGCCGGCCGCCGCGCCCGCCAGCGAACTCACGCCGTGGGTGGCCGAAATCGACCTGCACCTGCGTTTCCGTGGGGACGGGTTCTCGCTGCTGTTCGCCGTGCTGATCGGATTGATCGGCACGCTGGCCACCTGGTACTCGGTCTCCTACCTGTCCGCCTCGGAAAAGTTCGGGCGCTTCTACCCCTACCTGCTGGCCTTCGGGGGGTCGATGCTGGGCCTGGTGCTGTCGGACAACCTGCCCGCGCTGTTCATGTTCTGGGAGATGACCAGCGTCACCAGTTTCCTGCTGATTGGCCTGTGGCACACCCGCGGCGCGGCGCGCGACGGCGCGGTGAAAGCTTTTTTGATCAGTGCGCTCGGCGGGCTGGGCTTGCTGGCTGCCGTCGCCATGCTGGGCATCGCGGGCGGAACCACCACCCTTTCCCAGCTTGATCTGGAGGCGGTGCGGGCCTCTCCCCTGTTCCTGCCCGCGCTGCTGTGCACGCTGCTGGCCGCGGCCACGAAATCCGCGCAGCTTCCCTTTCACCTGTGGCTGCCCACCGCCATGGAAGCGCCCACACCCATCTCGGCTTTCCTGCACTCGGCCACGATGGTCAAAGCCGGTGTGCTGCTGGTCGCCAAATTTGGCCTGATTTTCGGCGCGTCGGCGCTGTGGAGCGGCCTTCTGGTGCCACTGGGCCTGGCAACGCTGGCGTGGGGGTCGTGGCTGGCCCTGCGGCAAACGGACCTCAAGGCCCTGCTGGCGTACTCCACCGTGTCGCAGCTGGGCCTGCTGATGAGCCTGTACGGCCTGGCCAGCGACGAGGGGCGCTTCGCGGCCACCACGCACCTGCTGAACCACGCGGCTTTCAAGGCGGCGCTGTTTTTCGTGGTGGGCATCATCGACCACGAGACCGGAACGCGCGAAATTCCTTTCCTGCAAAACCTGCGCCGGCATCTGCCGGTCACGTTCGTGCTGGCCCTGCTCGCCACGCTGAGCATGGCGGGCCTGCCGCCGCTGGGCGGGTTCATCAGCAAGGAACTGTTTTACGAGGCGATGCTGCACCACGGCCCGGCGTTTATCACGGTGGCGGTGCTGGGCAGCATCCTGACCTTTGCCTACTGCGCGCGGCTGCTCAGCATTTTCTTCGAGCACCGCAGAACCCTGACCCCGGAAATGGAAGCGTTCCGGCAGCAGCACGTCAGGGAACACATCCATGAAGCTGGACCGGGCCTGTACCTGCCGCCCGCGCTGCTGGTGGGCGCGGCCCTGCTGTTCGGCCTGGTGCCCGGCTCGGCCGAGTGGTTGACGCGCACCGCCTCGAACTCCCTGAATTTTGGCGAGTACAAGGAACATCTGGCCCTGTGGCACGGTGTCAACACCGCGCTGCTGCTCTCGGTGCTGACGTGGCTGGCGGGCGCCGTGGTGGTGTGGCGCGCCGCGACGTTCGCCCGTTTCCAGAGCGCGGTGACGCCCACCTGGAACGCCAACACCGTCTACTACCGCCTCAGCGACGGGTTGCGGGCGGCGGCCAGCCGGGTCGTCGCGCACTCGCAGGGGCTGGCGCTGCCGGATCAGCTGCGCGTGATGCTGCTGGCCGCCGGGGTGATGGGGGGGTACGCCGTGTGGCGTTCGCCGCAGGTGTTCCACTCGATCGGCGTGCTGCCGCTCAGCCTGCTGCCCATCGGGGTGCTGCTCATTGCCGGAGCGCTGGGTGTGCTGCTCTCGCGCAACCGGCTGACCGCCGTGATCGTGATGGGCCTGACGGGTTTCGGCAGTGCCGCCGCGTTCCTGGCCTTCCGCGCCCCGGATCTGGCGCTCACGCAACTGCTGGTCGAGGCCGTCACGGTCATTCTGTTCCTGCTGGCCTTCCGTTACCTTCCGGGCGTGCGCGATCTGCCGCGCACCCGTGGGCGCCTGCTGCTCGATGCTGGACTGGCCCTCGCGGCAGGTGCGGGTGCCACCCTGCTGACCCTCAGCAGCCTGCGGTTCCTCGCGCCGCCCATCTCGCCTTATTACCTCGTGAACAGCTACAAGGGCGGCGGTGGGCAGAACGCCGTGAACGTCCTGCTGGTGGATTTCCGGGGCTTCGACACGCTCGGTGAAGGGCTGGTGGTCGGGATGGTCGCCCTCGCGGTCGTCAGCCTGGTGAAACTGGGCAAGAAAGGCCCCACGACCACCCCCCCGAATCCCCGAATCGACCCGGACAAGATCAACCAGGAGAGGGTCAACCCGGACAGGCGCGTGGAGGTCAGCCGTGAAACGCAAAACTAAAGTCCAACCCCGCCCCACGCCCGCGCCGCCCCTCAGCGGCGACCCGGTGCTGCGCACCGTCAGCCGCGCCGCCTTCGCCCTGATCATGCTGTTTGCGCTGCTGCTGCTGTGGCGCGGCCACAACGCTCCCGGCGGCGGGTTTATCGCCGGCCTGATGACCGCCTGCGCGCTGATTCTGCACCGCATGTCCACCGGCACGGACGCCCTGCGGCGCGTCAACCCCATCACCCTCATTCCCATCGGCGTCGCCCTTTCTTTCGCCACGGGCCTGGTGCCGTACCTGCTGGGCAAACCGTACCTGAAAACCGACTACGGCTACCTCACCACCCCCCTCACCGGAGAATTCGAGTGGGCCACCGCCATGATCTTCGACATCGGGGTGTACCTGGTCGTCATCGGCGCCGGGCTGGGCATCGCCTACGCCCTGATGGACGTGAACCCGCAAGAGCGCGTGCAGGAGGACAGATGAGACGGACTCCGCTCCATTTCCACACCTCCAGGAAAGCACTGGAGGTGTGTCCATACCGCGGAGTCCGTCTTTTCTCCTTCTCCTTTCAGTCGGATTTCATCCCCCAACGCTGGGGGATTCCATCGGAGTTTGTATGAATTCGCTTTTTGCCCTCATTATCGGCGTGCTGGTCGGCACCGGCGTTTTCCTGCTGCTGTCGCGCAGCATCGTGCGGGTGGTGATCGGTCTGGCCTTCATCGCCTACGGCATCAACCTCACGATTCTGACGGTGGCGGGCCTCAGTCAGGCGTCTCCGCCGCTGCTCTCGTCGCCGGGGCCTTACGTCGATCCTTTGCCACAGGCGTTGATTCTGACCGCCATCGTGATCGGGTTTGCAACGACGGCGTTGATTCTGACGGTGGCCCTGCGGGCCTATCAGGTGGCGGGCCATGACGACGTGGAAGCGTTCGGGGACAACCTGGCCCGCACGGTGGACAGCGACCTGGAACGCGCCGACCCGGAGCACCAGAGCCCGGATCAGCCCGACTGGGAAGACGACACCCTGGCGGGCGGGAGGTCGTTATGAACAGTGCCCTGCCTCTGGCCCCGATTCTGCTGCCGTTCGGCGTGGGGTTGCTGTGCCTGTTGCCCCTGCGCCGCCCCCTGAAGGCCGGGCTGGCCCTCACCGGTACGGTGCTCATGTTCCTGCTGAGTCTGCTGCTGGTGAACGCCACGGCGGACGGCAGCGTGCTGGTCAGTGAACTGGGCGGCTGGAAGGCCCCTTTCGGCATCGTGATGACGGCCGACCGGCTCTCGGCGTACATGAGTGCGCTGGCCTCGCTGTCGGGCGTGTTCGCGCTGTGGTTCATGCTGGCCGCCGAAGACCGTGTGCGCGAGAAACACCACGCCTTCGCCCTCACGATGTTCCTGTTCACGGGCGTGCAGTTGTCGTTCCTGACGGGCGACCTGTTCAACCTGTTCGTCGCCTTCGAGGTGATGCTGGTCGCCAGTTACGCGCTGGCGGTGCTGGGTTCCACCCGTGAGCAACTGCGCGAGGGTTTCCGGTACATCGTGATGAATCTGGCGGCCTCCTCGCTGCTGGTGGCGGCCTGCGGGCTGACTTACGGCACGCTGGGTACGCTGAATTTCGCTCATCTGGCGCAGCGTTCCCTGGAACTGGGGCCGCGCACGACCGTCACCGCGCTGGCGGTGCTGCTGATGACGGTGTTTGCGTCGAAAGGGGCCCTGTTTCCGCTGGGGTTCTGGCTACCGGGCACTTATCCGGCCCTGCCGCACGCCAGCAGCGCGTTTTTTGCGGCGATTCTCACCAAGGTGGGGGTGTACGCCCTGATTCGCGTGCTGACCACCGTGTTTCAGGCCGACAGCGCCCTGCCGCAGATCTTTTTGCTGGGGCTGGGCGCGGCCACCATGCTGTTCGGGGCGCTGGGGGCGCTGAGCCAGCGCGAGTGGCGGCGCATCCTGTCCTTCACGGTGATGGGCAGTGTGGGCTACCTGGCCTTCGGCGTGGGCCTGGGCACCCCCGACGCCCTGCGGGCGGCCCTGGTTTACGTGGCAGTCAGCGTGCTGGTGACGCTGGCGCTGTTCCTGATCGCGGCGGTGGCGGAACGCGCCGGGGGCACGCCCCTGACCCGCCACAGACGCGGCTTCGTCGACCGGATGCCGCTGCTGGCGGGCAGTTACCTGCTGTGCGCCCTGACCGTCTCGGGGTTGCCGCCCACCGCCGGCTTCGTGGCCAAGTACGCGCTGGTGCGCGCCGGGATCGCGCAGGGTTCCCCACTGGCCATCATCGCCGTGGTGTGCGCCCTGCTGGCCAGCCTGATCACGCTGTTCGCGCTCCTGAGCGTGTGGCGCGACTTCTTCTGGGGCAAGGCCGACAAGACCATGCCCCTTCACCCCGTGCCCGCCGGGCAGCAGACGCCCGCTTACGTCGCGTCCGGGCTGGTCGCGGGCCTGTCCCTGTTCGCTGGGCCGCTGTTCACGCACGCGGAGGCCACCACGCGCGAACTGCGTGACCAGCGGCATTACATTCGCAGTGTGCTGGGCGAGGGGCCGGTGGTGATTCCGCCCGACCCGCAGGGCAAGGAACTGATGAAGGACAAGGGAGGCACGCCTTGAAAGGCCTGGCCCTGAATGTCCTGCTGGCCGTCGTGTGGGCGCTGTTTTCCGGCGAGGTCAGCCTGCGCGAACTGGTCATCGGGTTTCTGCTGGGGTACGCGCTGCTGAACATGTTCCCGGACGCCCTGGGCACCCGCAGTTACCAGCGCACCAGTTTCGCCCTGCTGCGCTTCGCCGCCATGTTCATCCGGGAACTGACCGTGGCGAACGTGCAGGTGGCCCTGCTGGCCCTGCACCCGCGCCCCGACCTGAAACCCATGATCTTCAAGGTGAACCTGCACCCGCACACCGACACCACCCTCACGCTGCTGGCCGCCACCGTTACGCTGATGCCCGGCAGCGTGGTGCTGGGCTTCAGCCCGGATCGGCGCGAAATGTACGTCCACGCCATCGGCCTGGACAACACCCGCGCCGCCCGCGAAAGCATTCACCGGGTGGAACGCGCCCTGAGCGCCTTCCTGCCCACCCCCAGCCTCAAGGAGGCCACATGATCGTCGACCTGGCCCTGGGCATTGTCACGTTGTCCGTCCTGCTCGTCACCTACCGCGTGCTGCGTGGCCCCAGCTGGGGCGACCGCATCATGGCGTTCGATTTCCTCAGCGTAAACCTGGTGGTGCTGTTCGCCCTGATGGCGGTCAAAAGCCACCTGCTGGTGATGCTCGACGCGGCCCTGGTGCTGAGTCTGCTGGGCTTCCTCAGTACGGTCGCCCTTACGCGTTATTTGCTGACCGGCCGGGTGATGAAGTGAACGACTTCAACGCTCTGCGCGACATTCCCATTCTGATCGGCGCGTTCTTCGTGTTGACGAGCGCCATCGGCATCGTGCGGTTTCCGGACCTGTACTCGCGCCTGCACGCGAGCAGCAAGCTGGTGACGCTGGGTTCGGCGGGGATTTTCCTGGGGGCGGCACTGTCGTTTCAGGATTCGGCGGCGTTTACGCGGCTGCTGGCGGTGCTGATCTTTCAGTTCCTGACGACGCCCCTGACGGCCTACCTGATTGCCCAGGCGGCGTACCTGCGGGGCCTGCCGCCGCACCTGCCCGGCGGCATCGATGAGTGGGGCGCCCTGGGCCGCGCCGAGGAAATCGCGCAGGCCGACCGCGAAGCCGTGCGGGCCATGCAGACCGAGGGACAGGGCTGACCTTCGCTCTGGACAGGTCAAGAGTCAGTTTTTAGTGACCACTCAGGAGCCGGGCGGTGTCGGCCGCGCCCATCTGCCGGGCGGCGTCCAGCGCGGTGCTGCCGGTCACGTCCACTGCGCCGGCGGCGGCTCCACGCGCCAGCAGCAGCTCGACCACTGGCACGTGGTTGAACATTGCCCCGAAGGTCAAAGGCGTGCGTCCGCTCGGCCCACCGCCCTCGATGTTCGCGCCGTGATCCAGCAGCAGTTCCAGCATAGGAACGTTGCCCTTGAAGGCCGCGCCCTGCATGGGGGTCTGGCCCATGTCGTTCACACGCTCCGGGTCGGCGCCGCGCGAGAGCAGCAGCCGCGCCGCGCCCAGGTGACCGTGGTAACTGGCCAGGATCAGCAGCGTGTCGCCCTTGCTGTTGGTAAGGTTCACCGGCACGCCGGCGTCCAGCAGGTCACGCAGTTGCGCCTCGTTGCCGGCGCGGGCGGCCTCGAAGGCCCGTTGCAGGACTTCCAGCACCTGCGGATCGATGTCGGTCATGGGCGTCACTGTAGCGGGGGAAGCGCCGACAACAGATGGGCGCCGCTTGAGACGACGCCCATGAATGCCCCAGCCAACGCGCAGAAAAGAAGGCAGCCCAGCTGGAGGGTCAGTCGGCCGCTTCCCAGCCCGCCAGCACCTTGTCCAGGGTCAGGGGATAGTCGCGGATTCGCACGCCCGAAGCGTTGTAAACGGCGTTCGCCACCGCCGCGCCGACCCCGCAGATGCCCAGTTCACCGATGCCCTTGGCCTTCAGCGGCGAGGACTTGTCGTCCAGCTCATCCAGAAACAGCACGTCAAGCTGGGGAATGTCGGCGTGGACAGGCACATGGTACTCGGCCAGGTCATGGTTGATGAACAGGCCAAAGCGCTCGTCGACGTGCAGTTCTTCCATCAGAGCCGCGCCGACGCCCATGGTCATGCCGCCCAGGCACTGGCTGCGGGCGGTCACCGGGTTCAGGATGCGCCCCGCCGTCACGGCGCTCAGCAGGCGGCGGACGCGCGTTTCGCCGGTGTAGGCGTTCACCGCCACTTCCGCGAAGTGCGCCCCGAAACTGGCCTGCACGAACTTCTCGCTCAGGTCGCCCCAGGTGACGTTGCCCTCGGCTTCCACCGCGCCCTGGCTGGCGGCTTTGGCGAGCAGCGTGCAATGGTTGCCGCTCCAGACCTCGCCGTTCTTGAACTCGGTGGTTCGGGGGTCGTAGCCGAACTGCCCGGAAATAACCTGGCGCAGTTCCTCGCAGGCGTAGTACAGCCCCGTCGTGGAACTGTTCGCGCCGAATGACCCGCCGGAGCCGGACGCTTTCGGGAAGTCCGAATCACCCAGCTTCACGGTCACGTCCTCCAGCCGCAGCCCCAGCATCTCGGCGGCCACCTGCCCCAGGATCGTGTAGCTGCCGGTGCCGATGTCGGTCATCTGCGTTTCCACAGTCAGTTTGCCGCCCCTCTCCAGCCGCACACGCGCCCCGGAGGGCTGCACCAGGTTCTTGCGGAAGGCCGAGGCCATGCCCATTCCGATCAGCCATTCGCCCTCGCGCACCTGGGCCGGGGTGGCCTGGCGCTTTTCCCAGCCGAAAGCTTTGGCCCCTTCGCGCAGGGCCTTGACCAGTTTGCGCGACGAGTACGGGCGCTTCGGGCCTTTCTCGGGGTCGTGCTGGATATCGTTGCGGATGCGCAGCTCCACCGGATCAAGCTTGAGTTTCTCGGCCAGTTCGTCCATCGCGCATTCCAGCGCCAGCAGGCCCACCGCCTCGCCGGGCGCCCGCATGGAGCCGCCGGGCGGCAGGTGCAGCTCGCTGACACGGGTGCGGATCAGGCGGTTGGGGCCGGCGTACAGCAGCTTGGTCTGGTCGCTGGCGTTCTCGCCGTCGCCGCCAGGCAGGTTGCCGCTGTAGCTGTCGTGGCCCACCGCCAGCAGGTGCCCCTCCCGGTCGGCGGCCAGGCGCAGGCGCTGGATGGTCGCGGGCCGGTGGGTGGTGTGGTTAGGAATCAGCGGCCGGTGCAGCACGGTCTTGACGGGTCGCCCCAGCTCCCGTGCGGCGTATATCGAGAGCACCGCGTCGGCGTAGAAGTTCAGCTTCGAGCCGAAGCCCCCGCCCACGTAGCGCGACACGATGCGAATGTCCTGCTGCGGCATATGAAAGGTCTTCGAGAGGCCGCGCCGCACCCAGTGCACCATCTGGTTGGAGGTGTAGAGGGTCAGCTGCTCACCCTGCCATTCGGCCAGGCTGGCGTGAGGTTCCATCGGCATCTGCGACTGGTCGGGGGTGGTGTAGGTCACGTCCACCTTCACGGACGCCTCTTTAAACGCCTGCTCGAAGTCGCCCACCTCGCTGTCGGGGCTGTCGGGCGAGGGCTTTCCCTGCGCCATCACGTCTTCCAGCACGAAGTCGGCTTCGCCCGCCTGGTACTCGACCTCGATCAGGCTGGCGGCGTGGCGGGCCTGCTCGAAGGTCTCGGCCACCACGAAGGCCACCGCCTCGCCGTAGTAGTTCACCTCCTCGCTGACCAGGTGCGGCGAGTGCTCGTACTGCTGCGGCACAGGCGACTCCAGCGTCGTCCAGGGGGTGTTGCGGTGCGTCAGGACAAGCAGCACGCCGGGGGCCGCCTCGGCGCGGCCGACGTCGATCCGGGTGATCTTGCCGTGCCCGATGCCGGAACCGCGCACGAAGCCGTAGGCCGTATTCCTGGGCTCATGGTACTCGGCGGCGTAGGTGGCCTGCCCGGTGACCTTCAGCGGCCCCTCGATGCGCGGGTGTGGCTGGGCCACCACCTTCTCCTGGTCGATGGGGTTGGTGTCGGCGGGCGTGTCGAACTTCATTCCTGATCCTCCCCGGTGCGTCGTTCTCCCGTTCTGGCCTGCTCGGCCTCCTGCAACACGGCGTCCAGCGTGCGGCGCAGCAGCGGCAGTTTGAAGGCGTTGTCAGCGGTGGGCCGGGCGTCCGCGAAGGCCGTGTCGATCACGGCGGCGGCCCCTTCCTTCCAGCGTTTCTCGGCGGCCTCGACCCGCCACGGGCGCGGCGCCACGCCGCCGAAGGCGAAGCGGGCCGAGCGCCGCCCGTTGATGATGGCGGCCACCGACACCAGCGCGAAGGCATAAGACGAGCGGTCGCGCACCTTGCGGTAAACGTGCGTGCCGGGACGCGGCGCGGGCAGCAGCACCCCCGTGATCAGGTCGCCGGGTTGCATGACAGTTTCGATGTGAGGCGTGTCGCCCGGCAGACGGTAAAAGTCGTCCAGTTCGAGGGCACGCACCTGGCCGTCTGCGCCCAGCACCTCGACCTGTGCGTCCAGCACCCGCAGCGCCACGGCCATGTCGGACGGGTGCTGCGCGATACAGGCGTCCGAGGTGCCTATGATCGCCAGCGGGCGGCTGAAACCCTCCAGCGCCCCGCAGCCGCTGCCGGGGTCGCGCTTGTTACAGGGCATGTTGGTGTCGTAGAAGTACGGGCAGCGCGTGCGTTGCAGCAGGTTGCCGGCAGTGGTGGCGCGGTTCCTGATCTGGCCCGAGGCGCCCGACAGGATGGCCCGCGACAGCACCGCGTACTCGGTGCGGATGCGCTCATCGGCGGCCAGGTCGGTGTTGCGCACCAGCGCACCCACGCGCAGGCCATCGCCGTGCGGCTCGATGCAGTCCAGCCCCAGACGGTTCACGTCCACCAGGTGCGCGGGGCGCTCGATCTCCAGCTTCATCAGGTCGAGCAGGTTGGTGCCGCCGCCGATGAACTTGGCTTCCGGCGTGTCCAGCACCGCCTGACTGGCCTGCTGCGGCGCCTTGGCGCGTTCGTAGGTCAGCGGCCTCACGGTCTTTCTCCCCCGGACACCTCTGTCTCGTAGACTTCGGTCACGGCGTCGATGATGTTCGGGTACGCCGCGCAGCGACAGATGTTGCCGCTCAGGCGCTCGCGGATCTCCTCACGGCTGAACCTGGCAGCGTTCAGATCCGGAGTCACGTGGCTGGGCACGCCGCGCCCCAGTTCGTCCAGCATGCCCACCGCCGAGCAGATCTGCCCCGGCGTGCAGTAGCCGCACTGGTAGCCGTCGTGCGCCACGAACGCCGCCTGGAGGGGATGCAGGTCGTCCGGCGTACCGAGGCCCTCGATGGTGGTGACCTCGTCGCCACTGTGCATCACCGCCAGCGACAGGCAACTGTTCATGCGCACGCCGTTCACCAGCACCGTGCAGGCGCCGCACTGGCCGTGGTCGCAACCCTTTTTGGTGCCGGTGAGGCCCAGGTGTTCACGCAGGGCGTCGAGCAGGGACACGCGCGGGTCGAGGTCGAGGGACACCGCCTGGCCGTTTACCCTGAACCGGACGGGCAGGCTGAGCGCAAGGGGAGAAGTTGACCCCGTGGCCGGGGCGGAGGATGACTGACTCATGCTGGATACCTCGCAGGGATCGGAAAATGTCAGGCGAGTCTAGTGACGGCGCCGCTTTGTTGGGTGGGGGCTTTCTTTAGCGCGCATTGCAGCTTCTCAGAGGCGGGGGGGGGCAGCTGGTGTGGCGGCTACTCCTTGCCGCCCCTGTCATTCGTTTCGATGGGCTTCACACGACTGTCCTGCTGGGCCGGGGTGACACTGATTCCGGGGGCCACGCCGTGCCCAGCTTTCACGCTCACGCCGGGATGCAGGTGGGCGTGGGCCCCGACGACGGCGGGGGTACTGTTCACACTCCGGCCACCGACCTGCACGTCTTTTTCAAGGGTGGCACCCTGGTCAATCACCGCGCGGCTGACCTGCGCCCCGGCTTTCACGACGGCACCCGGCTGAACCACGCTGTCGCGCACCACCGCGCCCTGCTCGATGACAGCATTTGGGCCGACGACGCTGCGCACGACCTTCCCGGCGACCACTGCGCCGCCGCATACGAAACTGCGTTCCAGACTCGCAGTCTTCTCGATCAGGGCGGGGGGGCGTGTCAGGCTGGCGGTGATGAAGGGCCAGTGTTCGTCTCCCAGGTCGAAGGCCGCGCCGTCCAGAAAGTCGCGGTGCGCCTGCAGGTACGCGGGCAGAGTGCCCACATCCCTCCAGTAGCCCCTCAGCGGGAAGGCGTAGGCGTCGCCGCGCTCCACGAAGGCGGGCAGCAGGGCCTCGCCGTAATCGCCCAGCGGGCCTTTTTTCTCCAGTTCGGCCAGCAGTTTCAGCAGGATTCCAGTGTCGTACACGAACACTTCGGCGGTGACGGTCTTCCCCAACGGCTTGTCGGGTTTGTAGGCAAACTGCTTGACCTGTCCGCCGGGGCCGGCCAGCACGTTGCCGAAGCGGGTGGCTTCCTTCTCGTCGGCGAGTTCAGTGGTGACCATGGTGACGCTCGCGCCTTTCTCGGCGTGCCAGAGAATCACTTCCGAATAGTCGAGGCGGTACACGTGGTCGGCGCTCAGCACCAGCACGACATCCGGCCCGAACTCGCGGATCAGCGGGGCATGCTGCGCGAGAGCGTGCGCGTTGCCGTGCGCAAACTCGCCGTCTTCCTTGTCGGGGCCGGAAAAGGGCGGCATGACCACCAGGCCGCCGCGCGTGCGGTCCAGGTCCCAGGGCCGCCCGCCCGAGAGGTGGTCGTTCAGGCTGTGCGGCAGGTACTGCTCGACCACCCACACATCTGTAAGGCCGCTGTTCACCAGATTGCTGAGGGTGAAGTCGATCAGGCGGTAGGTGCCGAGGAACGGCACGGCGGGTTTGGCCTGCTTGTCCGTGAGGGGACTCAGGCGCGAGCCGCGCCCCCCGGCCAGCACGATGGCAAGGACTTTCTGACCGGCAATGGCAACCATGCGGTCAGCATAGGGGCAGGAATTGTGGCGCAGAATGACGAAAGGGCGAGTCGCCTTCGGGCAATCTTGAGGTTTAGCGCCAGGAACGCAGATGCGCTTCGTTGTTGAAGGAGTCCAGGGTGAGGCGTCCGCTGCCAAAAGTGAATCGGGGAAGGCTGCCGTTTTTCACACGCCAGCTCAGTTTCAGGGCGGAGCCGTCCGGGGCATTGAGAGAAAGCGCGGTGATCAGGCCGTGGCGCACCAGGATCAGTTGACTCACAGGATTTCCCGTTGATATTTGATGAAATAACAGCAGAGCCGGAGCGGCCTGGAGGGTGTGCTGGACGTGGAATGATCCTTCTCTTGGTCTTCTGGAAAGAAGTCGGTGTCATTGCCCAGACGGCGCATAGGCGTGTGCTCCGGAATGCGCTTTTCCCCGAATTCGAGGGCACTCTGCGTCATTTTGGTAGGGAAGTAGCCGGGGCAGATGCTGTTGACGGTAATGCCCCGGTCAGCAAATTCAGCGGACAGGGGGCGCCTTGCGATCTGTGAGCACCAGTCTGGCCCCATGTTCGCCCAGTCACTCGGCGATTTGCAGCTCCAGGCTGCGCAAACCTCCGGCAATCAGAGCCATCCTGCCGTGCAGGACGAGGAGTGCCTTCAACGCCCTGCCCGTGCCATCATCCTGAATTGAATTGCCATCCAGCAGAAGGGCATGAACGTCAACATCAGTTTTTTACTGTCAGGAACACTGGCAGCTCAGCCCCAGGCACCTGGACACCTCAAGCAGGCACAGATCAGGGGCAGGGATTAGCGGCGGGGGACTTCCAGCCACACCATGGTACGCGGGCGCTTCGGCTGGAGTACAGGCCGTCGAAGGTGTGGGCATTCGTGTCGAAGCGCACGATCAGGGCCACGCGCTCTTCTCCACCCGACACGAAAGCGTTCAGCGTGGGACTGCTGGCGTCGCCGGTCAGGGAACCGCGCAGCGTGCCGCTGGGGAGGTCAGCGCGGCTGGAGAGCAGCGAGCCGGTCACGCGGCTGCCCTTCACGCTCAGGTTCATCTGTCCGAACGAGTGGTTCCAGGTGCCGGCCAGGCCGGGGTAGGCCGAGTCGCCCGGCAGGCTGGCCGGCACCTGCGCGGTGGCCCGCACCGCCCCGTTGGCCGCCGTGAGGACGTAGGGGCCGGGGCGTGCACCGGCAGGCAGCGGCGCACTGCCGATGGCCGGGAAGGTGCCGTCGCCGTTGGGGCCTCTGAGGCCGGCAATGCGTACGCGCGTTACCCCCGTCACCCGCCAGGTCAGGGAGCCGCGTCCGCCTGCCCGCGCCGCCGGCCGGTACGCGAAAGTCTGCACCCTTACTGGAGGAGACACCGAGGCAGCCGCCACGCTGCCTTTGCTGCTGGCAGCGGTGTTCTGCGAAGCTGGGCTGGGGGCCGGCGAACGTGAGGCGGGCGCCGTAGGGGTCGGTGCACTGGGGGCTGGAGAACTGGAAGCCGACGCTGCCGGGGCGCCTGGGCGGGCAGCCGTGGGGCGCGTAACGGTGGGGCTGGGGCGTTTGACCGGGGCCGCTGCGGCGCTGCGCGCCGGCTGACCTGACGCCGGCCGGGCGGGTTGAGAGGGTTTGGGGGATGATTCGGGTGTGGAAGGAGCTGCTGCGGACGGCCCTTCATCACTGGCCCGGGCCGCCGGGGCCAGCGCTGATGGGGTCGGTGCTGGCAGAACCGGGACGCGCACCTGAATGGGCCGGGTCTGCATCGAGGGTACGCCGTTGGCGTTCTCGGCCACCAGCGTCACCGACTGGAGGGCGCGGCTGGCCGTGATGGTCAGGCTGCCACTGGGGGCCACGGTCTGCTGCTCGCTGCCCCAGCGCAATTCAGCGCGGCTGGCATCCCGGCTGCGCCACTGCACCTTGACCGGCTGCCCCACCACGGGACTACTGGGCGTGACCGTCAGTGCCTCGATGCGGGCCTGCGGAATGCGGACGGTCAGGCCGGCGCTGGAAGTCGTTTCCTGCTGGCCGTTGCTGGCTTTCAGGACGTAATTGGTGGTCTGCGAGGCGGCGAAGGTGCGTGTGCCAGAAGGCGGCAGTTCGCCCAGTGGACTGAGGCGCACGCGGCTGGCCCCCTGCACGTCCCAGCGCACCGTCACGTTCTGACCGCGCAGAACGTTGGCCGGCGCGAGGGTAAAGACCCGGATCGTCGGCGCGGCCAGGGTGACGGTCTGCACACTGCGGACATCCGCGCTGGAAGGAACGCTGCCCTTACGGGCGGTGAGTTGCAGTCGCGTGTCACGCTGCATCACAAATTCGCGCGTGCCAGCGAGCGGCACAGTGCCGAAAGGCTGGAGGTCGACCTGCTGCGCGTGGCTGACTTTCCACTCGATATGCACGGTATCGCCCAGTCTGGCGCGGGCGGGCGTCACCTTGAAAGCGTCGATGCGCGGCGCAGGTTTCAGCGGCGTGACGGTCACCTGCTGTTTTTTCTGCGTCAGGAAACCGCTGGCGACCAGGGTGTAGGTCTGCGGCTGAGTCACGCCCGGCAGGCGTACCTGACCGTCCGGATCGACGGGCTGACCGGGCAATTCGGCAATCTGCACCTGCCTGGCCCCGTCCGTGTACCACGCCAGCGTGAAGGCTTCGCCCTGCATGGGCGCGGGGCCTTCTACCGCGAAGCTTTCGATCTGCGGCGGCTGGGCTGCCCAGGCCCCCAGCCCCAGCAGCCCGGTGATACCCAGCGCCAGCGCCCACCACGGCACCAGCGGCCGCTGTTCCAGGGTCAGGTGATCTTGCACGGTGTTGTACACCGGGGGCCAGGACTCGGCGGGCGGCAGGTCGTCGCCGCGCTCGGCGGGGGTGGGGCGCGGCACGCTGTTGGCCAGGGCCGTGAAGGTCAGGGGCCGCAGGCTCAGACCCCGCACGGGCAGGCGCACGTCCAGCAATTCACTGAATTCCGCGCCGGGGGCCAGTTCCAGTTGCCGCCGGGCCGATCCCTTACGCACGTGGCTGCCGGGCGGCAGGTTCACTTCCAGGTTGTAGCGCTGGGTCTGGTTTCCGTCGTTGCGCAGTGTGGCGCTCAGGTGCGCCACCGAACCCACCTGCCTGTGCAGGGCGCTGAGAAACAGCTGACTGCCGTCGAAGGGCTGCACCCGGATCTGAAGAGGCAGGCGGCCGAGTTCCAGGCGCTCGGGCGGGTCGCCCGCTTCACCCGTGGCGGGGGCAGGGGCGGGCAGGTCAGTCAGCGCCACGACGCTGGCGTCGTACGTGCGGGCGGCCACCGACGAGCGGCGTGGCAACTGGAAGGTCAGAGTCACCAGCGCTTCCTTGCCGGGCTGCACGTCGACCGGGGGCACGCTGGGCGTCCAGGCGTCCGGCAGGCCCTCGACCCGCACCTGCACCGGCCCCGCGCTTTCGCCGCTCAGCTTCAGGCGCACTGCCTGAGTTTCTCCAGGAACGATGTCCAGGTACGAATGATCGGTGCTGAGGTGAACCGTGCCACTCATCCCGGCCTGGCCGGCGACCTGCAGAGCACGCAGGTAGCCCAGGAAAGCCGTCATGTCGGCAAAGGGGGCGCTGAAACCCAGGCAGCGAGCCACCACCTTGGCCGCCGGTTCAGGCACGTCCAGCAGGTCGGCGGCCAGCGGTTGCGGCGGCAGCGGGCGGCCCGCCACGGCCTCGAAGATCAGAGCCCCCAGCCCGTACAGGTCGGATTCCATGGTGGCGGCGGCCCCGGCCCGCTGCGGAGCGGGCAGGTAAGGGCTGTGGGGGTCGGGCGGGCGCAGGCTGTTCAGGCCAAAGTCGCTGAGCAACAGGCGAAATTCGTCCTGGTGCGGGCCAGGCAGAGGTTGCAGCAGCACATTCTCGGGTTTCAGGTTGCCGTGCAGCACCCCATGCGCGTGCGCGTAATCCAGGCCCTGCGCCACCTGCCGCGCGGCGTCCAGCATGGTGGCGGCGTCCACCCTGGCCCCGGCGGCGCGGTAGCGGTCGAATACGCCGCGCAGCGAGCCGCCCAGCGCCTGCGGCATCAAGTAGAACACCTCGTCGCCGGCGCTGCTGGGAAGCGTCACCGGAAGGATGTGCTCATGCTGGTACTGCGCCGCGAAGGACAGCACCTGGGCCAGGCGGCCCACCTCGGCCAGGCGTTCCGGGGCCAGGAGGCGCACGGCCAGCGGGGTGCCGTCCTGGGCCTCTCCCGCCGCGTGAATGACGCCCAGCCAGCCCCCGGCGAGACGTTGCCGCAATTCCGGGCGTTGTGGCGGCGACTGCTCTAGCATTCTGAGTACATTCTGCCGTAAGGAAAGCTGATGATAAAAGTCAAATTCATGAGAAAACCTCTAGAAGAGCCACAAGGAAGTGTGATGGGCAGTACTGTACATGCCCTCCCAGTCCCGGAGTACCAAAAAGAAGGGGCAATCCCGGGTTACGGCAGGGCCAGGGGGGGCATCGCCACGACCTGACCGGCCTGGATGGTCACGGCGGCTGTGCGCTGCGCCCCCACCTGCACGATCACCTGCGTGGCGGGTACGCGCAGGAAACCGTAGCGTCCCGCGCCGTCCGTGAAAGTGCTGTCGAGCACTTCCCCACTGCAGGCGTCCAGCAGCCTGACCTCGCGCCCGCCGGGGATCGCCCCGCTCACGCTGCCGCGCACGGCCCGCAACGTATCGGCCGCTGGGGCAGGCCAGGGGGCAGGCAACTCGAAAGGCATAGTGCGCGCGGTGAATTTGGCGCTCAATTCCGGCCACACGTCCGCCTGGGTGCGCCGCCCGGCGTTCACCTCACGGTCCGGCGTGCGGTACGAGTACAGCGCCCACCCGCTCAGGCCCGTGCGCAGGGCCTGGCGCGCCTGACTCACGCTGCTGTTCTGGTCATTCAGGTATGCGGCGCTGCCGCTGACCTGCGCCACCTGCGGAGACTGGCGCAGCAGCTGCGCGGCAAAGGCGTTCCAGCCCCGGAACCACTCGGCCTGAACGGGCACGAAGTCACGCTTGTAATTCATCATGACGTTCACGTCCAGATACCCTTCCCTGACCCAGGTCAGCCAGTCTTGACCCACCTCAGTGTAGGGGCGGCTGTGTGTAAAGCCCTCCTCGGTGGTGGGGGCCTCGCCGTAGGTGATGGTGGCGGCATTCACGCTGAGGCGCGGGTTCACGGCCTTCACCGCCAGCGCCGTTTCGCGCACCAGATTGGTGACCTGTTGCCGGCGCCAGGCCGCCCACTGGGAGTCGCCCGGTTCGGGGGTGCCCACCGCTCCGGTTTCGGCGCGGTAGCGTTCCAGCGCGGTGGGGTTGTAGCCCCACTCCAGCGGCCCACCCGCCGGGCTGCCGTCGGGGTAGCGCACCCGGTCAAATTGAATGCCGTCCACGTCATAGTTTTTGACCACGCTGGCATACATGTTGCGGATGTACTCGGCGGCGTCCGGGTGGCCGGGATCGAGCACCCAGTCGGCCCCCGCGCGGTTCAGGCCGTCTTTTTTCTGGGTCAGCCAGTTTGCGCGCCCCTGCGCCGCCGGGCCGTGCGTGTTGAAGGCGTGCTCGGGATCCGGGGGGGGCGCGGCGCTGTTCCACAGGGCGGTGGTGATGATCCAGGCGTGCACCTGCAGGCCCTGCGCGTGCGCCTTAACCAGCAGATCGGCCAGCGGATCGAAGCCCTCAGGCACCGCCGGGTCGTTCGTCCGCGGCATGGCGGCGCGGTTGCAGTAACAGTCGCCGCGCCGCCCCACCTGTGCGAACAGCACGTTCACGTTCATTTTCCGGGCGTCGGCCACCAGCCGGTCGACTTCCTGCGGCGTCTTGAAGCCCGGCCCGAAGGCGTCCACCCACAGTCCGCGCAACTGCGGCTTCTGTGCACCTTGCAGCGGCGCACACGACGACAACAGGGCCAGCGCCCCTCCCAGCAGCCAGGTTCGTTTCATACGTCACCGCTCATCTTAAAGCAGGGAATCGCTCCTCACACCACTTCACAGGGGCGGTGCGGCGGCTCACAGGTCAGTTTCCTGCCGGGGATAAAGCCAGTGGGGGCGCAGGGCCAGGGCCTGCTGGTGTCCCTGCGCCTGCCAGTCGCGCAGGCTGAAGAGCACCTCCTCGGGCGTGTGGGGCACGCTGCCGGCCGTCACGCCCAGGAGTTTTTGCAACCAGTCGGGGTTGCGCCGGGCGCCGGCTTCCTCCAGCGCGGCGAACAGGGCCAGGCCCAGCGGCAGGGCGCGGCGCAGTTCGCCCCGGTTCTCGTGCAGCTGCACGCCCGCGCAGCGTTCGCCCCTGTGTTTGCTGGTGGTGGGGTTAAAAAATGCCGGGCGCGCCGTGACGCCCAGGTTCAGGGCGTTCAGGCGCTCGGCCAGCGCGTGGGCGTTCAGGGTCGGCGCACCGAACTGGCGAAAGGGCAGGGTAGTGCCGCGCCCCTCGCTGGCGTCCAGGGCTTCGACCAGGCACGCGCCGGGATACAGGCGCAGGTGCAGCAGATCCGGCAGGTTGGGGCTGCTGGGCACCCACTCGCGCCCGTCGTGCCAGCCGTCCGGCGCGTCCGTTTCAATGACCTCGACCGTACTGCCTTCCTCGGCGGCCAGCACGCGGGCCACCTCGCCCAGCGTCAGGCCGTGCCGCAGCGGCAACTGCGTCGTGACGCCCACAAAGGAGCGGAAGTCGGGGTGCAGCGGCGGGCCTTCTACCGTGAAGCCGATGGGATTGGGACGGTCGAGCACCACCACGCGCAGGGGGAGGGTGCGGGCGGCCCGCAGCACGTCCCGGATGGTGCTGATGTACGTATAAAAGCGCACGCCCACGTCCTGAAGGTCGATCAACAGGGTGTCCAGGCCACTCAGGCGCTGCGCGTACTCCTCTTCCGTGAGGTGGTACAGGACACTGGTCGGCAGGCCTGTGGCGCCGTCCTGCCCGGCTTCCGGGGCCTCGCCGGGTGCGCCGCTGCCGTCCACGCCGTGTTCCGGGCCAAAGAGCTTGACCAGTGGAATTCCCGCGCGTTGCAGGGCCACGGCGGCGGGTGTCAGGTCGCGCGTCACGCCGCTGGGGTTGGTGAGCAGGGCCGTGCGGCCCCAGTGACGCGCCTGCTGCGGCGCGGCGATCAAGTGTTCCAGGCCGATCAGCGGCCCGACAGTCTGGGTCAAGTCAAGTTCCCCCCGTGCGGCATTCCGAACCGGGAAAGTCTAGGTCAGCGCCGGGGAGACATGGTGAGGCATTCCCAACCCGTTTATGCGGTTTACTTCAGGGTGCTGCGCGGAGCGAGTTTCAGGGTGACCTTCAATTCCTTACCGCCGCGCAGGAGGGTCAGGGTCACGGAATCTCCGGGTTTGTACTGCCGCACCGCATATTGAAACTCACTGAAGTTCAGAATGCGTTTCCCGTTGACGGCCGTGACCACGTCCCCCGGGGTGATTTTGCGCTGCGCATCGATTTGCAGGGGCCTGAGCCCGGCCTGCGCGGCAGGACTGCCGGCCGTCACCTCCATGAAAAACGCGCCGGGCGTGTCCCCCAGCCCCAGTTTAAGGATGCGGTTCGCCTCCTTGAACTCCTCCTGATCCAGGCTGGACAGTTCCGGCAAAATCGATACCCCGATCACTGGCGCTTCATTCTTCGTGCCGGCCCGCAGCGCCGCCAGCAAATTGTCGCCCGTGGTCACCGGCACGGCGTAGGACAGAATGGTGTTGCCCGCACTGGAACTGGAGCGCTGCAAACTGATGTAACTGACCACCCCGACCGCCTCGCCACGCAGGTTGATGACCGGGCCGCCACTGTCCCCCGGCACCAGCGGCGCACTCAGTTCCAGCGTACCCGGTGGGAAATCCGCCCGGCCCGCGTCGGCGTTCAGCGAGAGCAACCGACCCGTTTTGGGGCGCAGGAAGTCGCCGTTGCCGTTCCCGATCACCAGCGCAGCCTCCTTCAGGGCCGGGTTGCTGGCGGCCAGCGGAAAAAACGGTGTTCCCCGGGGCACGCTGACTTTCAGCACAGCCAGGTCATGCTGCTCGTCGAAGCCCACCACGTTCACCGGGTGGCGCTGCCCGTCGGAGGTCACGGCCTCCAGTTTCTGCGACTGAAACACCACGTGATACGCCGTGAGGGCCAGCCCCTCGGCGGAAATCAGGAACCCGCTGCCCAGGCCGTTGGGTTCCGCGCATGACCCCTCCAGCGGGCAATCTTCTAGGCGCAACGTGGCCGGACGCAACCTGCGAAAGAGATTATTCAGCTGTTGCGTTTCCTGCTCACTGGGCGGTGTGGACGCCTGAGATTTGGAGGTTGTGGCAGAACTGGGCGCCGCCGAGGCCGGGGGTGGGGTCTGGGCCCTTCCCCCCGGCCCCAGCAGGGCCGCCACGCCCAGCATCAGCAGGAGACGCACCGTCAAGGAGGAACGAACCGGACGTGAACCGCCGAGGGTGAGTTGCTGCATGCTTCATTGTTCAGATTGCCCGCCCATGATGCCGCAACGCAAAGCACAATCCGGTTAAGGCTGATGAGGGTGACCCAATCGCGGTTCCAGCCGATTTGCAAATCTCAGCGTACCTCAGCCCGCCTGTTCGAGGCGAGCGAATTCGTTCGGGGTTCGGCCACCGAGCGAGGTGTGGGGCCGGATGTCGTTGTCGTCATGACGCCAGGCTGTGAGGATCAGGCGAGCCTGATCCAGACTCTGGAACCGGTGCAGGTTGAGGCACTCGTCCCGAACCCGACCGTTGAAACTCTCGATGTACGCGTTCTCGACGGGCTTTCCAGGCCGAATGAAGGTGTGCGCGATGCCGCGGTCGTGAGTCCAGAGGTCCAGGGCCTTGCCCGCGAACTCTGGGCCGTTGTCGGTGGTGATCGCCTGCGGTGCACCTCTGAATTTCACGACGGCATCCAGGGCTCGGACGACATCATGTCCCGTGATTGAGATGCTGACGTGCATGACCAGGCACTCCCGGGTGAAATCATCCACGACGTTCAGGACGCGGAACCGCTGTCCGGAAGCCAGCTGATCGGCCATGAAATCCAGACTCCATCGCTGATTTGGGGCAGAAACCTGCGATTTCTGCTGACGCGCTCCTACGCTGAGTTTCTTCCGCTCCTTCTTCCGAACGGCCAGCCCTTCAGCCCGGTAGATCCGGTAAACGCGCTTGTGGTTCACGGTCTCACCTTCCCGGCCCAGCATCAAGTGAATCCGTCGGTACCCGAAGCGCGGCCGTTCCTGAGCCAGTGTGCGAAGACGTTCGACCAGGCGCTGATCCTTTTCCCTTTTAGGGCTGTTCCGTCTTTGTGTGGTTCGGGAGAAGCCCAGCACCCGGCAGGCCCGTCTTTCGCTGACGGGGAATGACTCCTGAAGCAGTGCCACCATCTGCTTTTTGAGCGGCGTCTGCGCCTGGGACGTCGTCCCAGGCGTCACCACTTTCGACAGGGGCACCTCCTTCAGCATGGCGTTGTCGAGCGACAGATCGGCCACCAGCTTCTTGAGTCGCTGGTTTTCGGCTTCCAATTGGCGGAATTTCCGAGTCTCGTCTTTGGTCATGCCGCCGTACTTGACCTTCCAGCGATAGATGGTCGTCATCGCGACTCCATGGAGTCGCGTCAGATCACTGATCGGCGTCCCCGCCTCAAGCTGGCCGAGGATGTCCAGAATCTGCTGCTCCGTGTACCGTTTGCCTTTCATGCGCCTCCAAGTGTGCTGCTGGATTTGCAATCAGACTGGCACCGAAATCAGGGGCAAGGTCAGGTGATGGTGAACCGTTGACGAACCCGCAGCGGTACTGGATGGCCTGCTGCAGCTCCTTTCCGAAGGCACCCGCTTTGTAAAAGCCAATACCTTGCCTTGCCCGTCTAGCACCACTCTTCTGACAGAGAGCCGACCAATCTTGGCACTCAAGTGTAGTTTTTCACAACCACGGTTCTAGTGACAGCAGAGACTTCATTGTAGATCTGATAGGAAGTCCTAAAATGGCGCTATTTGACTTAAATTACCGTGATGCTGAATAGCAAAAAGAGGAACTGTATCAATTTAACGTAGAGGAAAGTGGCTTGTTAACTCTCATGAAGGCAAGCTGATTTACGGCATTAGGGGTTGACAGGGCCGAAGTTCTGGAAACGGAGATTATAAAATCTCACACGGAGGACTACACTGAGTCTAATTTCCAGTGATCTTTGTGGGAAAATTTACGCTGTAAATTAATATTCCGTGTCGTTAGTTGACGGAGAGGCTTTCTTCCCTACTTTAACGGCATGCCCAAAAGCAGACTCATCGACGGCGATTAGGGGTTGACATTTCGTGTCCAGAATGGCAAAGGGATGAAGGTGTTGACGCCTCATCCCGACTACAGTTTAATGCCCATCCCCCAGGCCGCAACGCTGATTGCCTTTCAGGTTCAAT